>JAPUJL010000181.1 GCA_027296185.1 SAR324 cluster bacterium
GTATCCCGGCGACGAGGGGCGCAAGCAAGGCTACGACCAGGTGCTCTGGATGGACGGTGCGGAGCGGCGCTACGTGGAGGAGGTGGGGCAGATGAACATCTTCTTCAAGCTGCGCGAAAAGGTGGTCACGCCGATGCTGCGCGGCACCATCCTCCCCGGTGTCACCCGCAACAGCGTGCTGGCTCTATTGGGGGATTTCGGCATTCCCACCGAAGAGCGCCTGATCTCCATGGAGGAGGTGGCCGAATCGATCCGCTCCGGGGAGATCGAGGAAGTCTTCGGGGCCGGCACCGGCGCCATCATCTCGCCGGTGGGGCGCATCGCCTACCGCGGCGAAAACCTGATCATCAACGGCGAGCGCCCGGGCGCCCTCTCCCAGCGGCTGTACGACGAGATCACCGCGATCCAAACCGGGGAGATCGAGGACCGCCACGGCTGGAACCTGCTGATCGATCTGCCCGCCGCCGAGCCCATCTCCGTTCCCGCCGCGGGTTGAGTCACCCCGGGCGGGAAGAGACGGCTAAGGGGCGTCCTCGTTCAGCGCCGCCACATCGTTCTGTGTGATGCCCAGCAGGAAGAGGATGGTGTCGAGCCGGCTCTGGTTCAGGCTGTGCTTCGCCGCCGCCCGCACCTTGGGTTTGGCGTTGAAGGCGATGCCCAGCCCGGCCAGGCTGAGCATGGGCAGGTCGTTGGCTCCGTCCCCCACGGCGATCACCTGATCCAAGCGCAGGTTCTCCTGCCGGGCGATCTCGGCGAGGATTTCCGCCTTGAGCTCGCCGTCGATGATCGGCTCCCGCACCCCTCCGGTGAGGGTTCCCCCCTCCATCTCCAAGATGTTGGCGTAGGCGTAGTCCACCCCCAGGCGCGCCTTGATCCGCTCCGAGAAGTAGCTGAAGCCGCTGCTGATGATCGCCGTGCGGTAGCCCAGACGCTTCAGGACGCGGATCAGCGTCTCCGCGCCGGGGGTGAGGGGGAGCGATTCGGCCAGGCGGTCCAGTTGACCGGCGGTGATTCCTTTCAACAGCGCCACCCGCTCGGCGAGCGCCGTGCGGAAGTCCAAATCGCCGTTCATGGCCCGGGCCGTGATCCGGCGCACCGCCTCGCCGGCGCCCACCAGCTTCGCCAACTCGTCGATCACCTCCGCCTGGATCAGGGTGCTGTCCAGGTCCATCACGACCAGGCGCTTCACGCGGCGGAACAGGTCGTCCTGCTGCAGGGCCAGATCCACGGCAAATTCGCGCCCCACGGGCAGCAGCGCCGCCTTGAGCACCTGCGCCCGGTCGTCCTCGCCGGACTCGACGACCATCTCCAGGCAGCGGATCTTGCCTTCGTCCAGGCGCTGGATCTTCTCGATGTTGAAGCCCTGCTCGAACAGGACCCGCGAGACCTCGGCGATGGCCCCGGCCGCCAACTCGGTGTGGCCGATCAGCGTCAGTACCGAGCGGTGATGGCGGCGTGGCCCCTCCAAATCCACGTGAGGGACGACGTGGAAATCCAGCTCCAGCCCCAGCTCCTTGGCCCGGAAGAGCAGATCCTTCAGCAAGGGCCGGCTGCGTGCGCCGTTTTCCCTATAGTCCAGCACGATGGAGAGGCTGAGCAGTTCCTGGATCACCACCTGCTCCATGTCGAGGATGTCCACGCCGGAGCGGGCGATGATCTCGGTGAGCGCCGCGGTGATGCCCGGGCGGTCGTGTCCCGTGACGGTGATCAACACGCACGACCGCTCGGGGACTGGGGACATGAGGGCGGTCTTGCCGGCGCGGGAGCGGAGGGGAGGGGAGCGTTCAGTTGATGGAATGGAGCACGAACCAGCGGGTCTCGCCGGCTTGCAGCTCGATCTCGCCCAGCTCCTGGGTCGAGACCACGCCCGCGCCGCCGGTGGTGAACTCCACTTGCAGCCGGTGCTTGCCCGGCGCCAGCAGCACCCGGCCCACGAGGATCTGGTCCGGCAGGGTCTGCCACGACCGCAGGTCCGCCTGCTCCGTCGCGGCGGTGTACACGTTGCCCGCCACCCAGGCGATCAGCTGCCGGCCCACATCGTCGCCCGCCGCACGCTGTAGCGCCCGGCTGGCCAGGTACTTGGTGGTGGCCCGGGCGATGGCCTTGGCCGTGATGCGCCCCTTGCGGTTGTCCAGGTTCTTGATGGCGATGGCGCCCAGGGGCGTGCCCTGCTCCAGCCGGGTCATGACGGCGCCGTCCACCCGGATTTGCGATCCGCGGATCAGGTAACTCCGGCGGCGGTACATGGGGAAGGCGATGCGGAAGATGTTGCCGTCGGGCATGATGGCGGTGATCGAGGTCTCCACCTTCACCGGTCCCCGCCCGGCGTAATGGATGAACACGATCTCGCCGAACTTGCGCTTGGTGGCCAGGCCAAGGGATTGCTGGGAGGGGAACTTCGCCAGCGCGCCGTTGAACTCCTCGGCCCCCATGAATGAGGCGGTGGTGAGCAGATTGGCTTTGAGTACCTCCGGCACCGCCGTGCCATACTGCGGCGCGAAATCCTTCTCGTAGATGCCGACCGCTTTGCGGTTGGAAATGTAGGCGTCGTTCACGTCGTCCCGGGTGCCCGCGGCCTCGTAAAGCATGCCGGTCAGCAGGCGCGCGAAGGCGTCCTCCCGGTACTCGTTCTTGTCGCCCTCCTCGTACTGGTCGTTGATGTAGATCAGCTTGTCATTGACTTTACGCGCCTCGACCAGCGCCGCCTCGATATCTCCCAGCCGCGCGTAGTTGAGCGCCCGGTAGATGTTGACCGTAACCTGCTCGAAGTCCTCGCCGCCGTAGGGCAGGGTGTTGTCGTTGGAGAGGAAGGCCACCACATTGCCGCTGATGGACTCGGTGTACAATTCGTCCATCCGCAGCTCGGCCAGCTCGAAGGCGGCGTTGCTTTCCTCGTATTTCCCGGCGTAGTGGAGGAACACGCCCCGGTCGAGATTGTAAAGCACCGCGTTGCGGTCGCCGTAATCCTCCTTCTTGGACACGACGAACTCCGCCGCCTCCGCGTACTGGCCGTTGGCGGCGAGACTTTCCAGGTTGGGGTAGATTTCCCGGTGGGTGGAGCAGGCGCCCAGGAACCCGGCCAGCAGCAACGCCAGCAGGGGCAGCGCCGCTCCCGGGCGCCACCTGCCCGTCCCCCTGCCCCCCGCACTCGTGCTGGTGCTCATGCCGCCTTACCCGCTCAGTAGGTGACGCTGTCCCGCTCGATGAACTTCTTGATCTTCTTGGTGTTCGTCCAGATCACCTCGCTGGTTTCCACGTCGATCAGGTCCATGTCCGCCTGATAGAAGATCACCGCCTCGTCGCCCTCCCGGTCCCGCGTGTCGTTGAGCACTCCGGTCAGCACGTAGTTCGCGCCCAACTCCTTGCCGATGGCGGCAGGTTCCTCGGTCAGCCCCGTCTGCTGCTCGGCCCGCTCGTCGCGGATGTCGGCACGTTGGTCCCGGTCCGCCACGACGCGCACCCGGCCCGAGCGGATGAAGGCCCGCCGCAGGTCGTTCATGAACAACTGTGTGTTGATGTGCTCGGCGGTGCGGTTCTTCACACCGTAGGCGATCACGATCGGTTTCTCGTTGTTGTGCGCAGCCCGGAAATCCTCGATCCACGGAAAGCTGAGCACGTCTTCGATCATGGCGTCCGCCACCCGCCGGGAATCGCCGTCGTTCCATCGTCCGCTCAGATCGATATCCGACCGGGTGTCCACCCGCGTCACTTTCTTGCCGCAGGAAGCCGCCAGCAGCGCCGCCAGCCCGATCAGCAGCACCATCCGGGCTACCTTGGATTTCGTCGTTTTCATGGCCCTCTGACCTCCACCCGAGTAGTTGTGCCTGGAATACCGGGCCGTCCCCGGCCCGAAAGTGTACCCCACATTCTTCATGAACCTCCCGCAAACTTCAAGGGGATTTCGGGCCGCTGGTGCACCTTTCACGATCGGGCGGGATGCCCTGCCCCCTCCTCGATCCTCCCCCAGGATGGGGGAGGAGGACATGTGATAGTGGGGCGGCTTCCCCCCGGAATTGGCATTTTCGGCCGAATCTGCAACAGTGGCGCAACGACGGGCTGGGCCTGCTGAGTCGCCTGGAAGCGGTTCGGTGGCCTTTCAATCGCGGAAATCGATCGAGAATTCGCGGGACGATTCCATGAACCTGCAGGAAACCGCCGGTCAGGCCGAATTTCGGCAG
>JAPUJL010000182.1 GCA_027296185.1 SAR324 cluster bacterium
GGGCGCGGCATGCCGCGCCCCTACAAAGCCGGGCCGCCCCTCATCAGGGGGCGCGGCGGATTCCCGATCCCCCGCATGTAGTTTTTGCGAAACCAGCCGTCTCGGAAGACTAGAAGCGGTCTCAAAAACCGTGCTCGCCGCGTACTTCGAGACGCGCGCGTAACCCGCTCCTCAGCAACGCGGCTTGTAGAGGCCGATTCCCTGAGGAGGATTCCGGAGGAATCCGTCTCGAAGGGTCGGGCTCGCCTCGACGGTGGTTTTTGAGACCGGTTCTAATACGGCACGGCGACGCGGCCCACCTTTTCCCGGGCGATGATCAGCTTCATGATCTGGGCGGTGCCGTCGCCGATCTGCAGCCCGAGCACGTCGCGCATCCGCTGCTGGTGGGGATAGTCGTCCGAATAGCCCGCGTGGCCGTGAAGCAGCAGGCACTCGGTGATGGCGTCGAAGCTCACCTTGGGCGCCCACCACTTGCACATGGCCGCCTCGGCGGTGTGCCGCTGGCCCGCGTCCTTCAGCCACAGGGTCTTCAGGCACAGCAACCGCGCCGCTTCCAGCAGGGTCTCCTGCTCGGCGAGGGGGAACGAGACGCCCTCGAACTTGACCAGGGGCGACCCGAAGGCCTTGCGCTCCACCACGTATGTCCACGTCTCGTCCACGGAAGCCTGGGCCGTGCCGACGCACTGCATCCCGATCAGCGCCCGGTTGAAGTCGAAGCCCGCCATCACCTGCCGGAAGCCGCGCCCCTCCTGCCCGAGGAGGTTGGACGCGGGCACCTCCACGTCCTCGAAGAAGATCGAGCCGCGCCCGATCACCCGTGTGCCCAGATCGTTGAAGACGGTGCGGGAAATGCCCGGCAGGTCCAGGGGCACCACGAAGGCGCTGATGCCGTGGGCGCCCGGGCTCTCCGGGTCCGAACGGCCGAAGACCACCGCCATGTCCGCCCACGCCGCCAGGCTGATCGAGGTCTTTTCGCCATTGAAGACGAACGTATCCCCCCGGCGCTCGGCGCGCAGTTTGATGTGTGCCGCGTCGGAGCCCGCCTCGGGTTCGGTGAGGGCCAGGCAGGGCAGCACCTCCCCGGTGCAGATGCGCGGCAGCCATTCCCGCGCCACCGCCTCGGAGGCGCTGCGGCGGATGATCTCCCCCACCAGCGTACTGAGCAGGGGCAGGTAGCCGAGCCCGTGATCGCCGTAGGAAATCGCCTCGGCGATGATCCCGGTGCTGACGAAATCGAGCCCCGCGCCCCCCAGCTCCTCCGGCAGCGTGGTGCCGAGCATTCCCAGCGCCCCGAATTCCTTCACCAGCTCGCGGTCGATCCGGTCAGCCTTTTCCCGCTCCTGATAGCCGGGGAGGAGGCGGGTGGTGGCGAACTGCATCGCCGTGTCCCGGATGGCCTTTTGCTCCGGCGTCAGCCCAAAATCCATGGCGTCTCGTCCCATTGTGCGCTCCGCCGCTCCGCCGCGCCGAGGGGCGGCGGGGGGCGTGCTCGTTCGAGTCAGTCGGCGGATTCGGCCAGCAGCCGCTCCACGGCGCCTTCCACCGCGGTACCCTTGAAGAAGCCGGGATTCATTCCCGCGTGGAGCCTTGCCGGGTGGGTAAACACGAAATCCCGGAAGTCCTCCTCGCCGATCTGCCCGTCCTCGACCACCTCGTAGGCCTCCTCCAGCACCGCGCTCATGTCCGGCACGTCCCAGTGGCCGATATCCGAGCCGAAGATCGCCTTCAGCCGCCGCTCCGCCGGAACACGGAAGGCCCAGACGTTGGTCGGGTCGTCGGCTTCGCAGCCGAAATAGAAATTCTTGAGGAACACCTCCTGGAAGTCCTCCGCCCGCTCGATTCCGCAGGCGGCGAACTCGTCCAGCAGGGCCGGATCCTCGTGGCTGGTGGAAAATCCGTCCAGCACCTCCCGCAGCCGCTCCTCGCGCCCCTCGATCAGGCTGCCGCCGTGACGGCGGATCAGCTCTTCCAGCTCGCCGCGGTCCAGGTTGGCCGGGTCGATGTGGCCCAGCTCCTTGGCGTTGCGCTTCTCCCAATGGCCGATCAGCGCGGCGTAAAGGCTCGCCGCCCAGGCCACGCCGCCTTCCAGGAAGGCGAACTGGAGCGTGGGGAACCGGCGCGTCACCCCGCCCAGCACCACGGCCTTGCAGAACGCCTCGCCCGCGTAGCCGAACTTGCCAATGTGGTTGTAGACGTAGCTGGAGATGGAGGCGTTGATGCCGAAGCCGTGCACATGCCCGTGGGAGGTGGCGGCCACGCCCAGCTCGACGCATTTGGCCCAGAGCGGGTCGTAGTCGAAGGCGCTGTCCAGGGCCAGGAGATCCATCCACTGGGCATAGGCGGCCAGCTCCGGCGCCTCCCGCTCGACGATGGGGATGGGCCGCCGCACGTGGCCGCCGATGGCCACGGCTTTCAGCCCGTTCGAGCGCACCGCGTGCTCCAGCTCCGCGATGGCCTCGTCCGGGGTATAGGCGGGGATCATCGCCACGGGCGTCATGCGTTCGGCGTGCTCCCGGTACAGATCGGCCTGCATGGTGTTGAAGGCGCGGCACGCCGCCTGGCGCACCTCGGCCTCCGGCTCCCAGAGCAGCGTGAGTCCGGCGGTGGGGTAGAGGATCGTGTAGTCGAAGCCGAACTCGTCCATCCGCTCCCGCAGCAGGTTGGGCAGCATGGCCGTGGCCCGGTCGCGGGTGTTCCGGGTCGGCTTGATCCACCACACCGGCCGATAGGCGCGGCGGTCCAGCCGCTCCTCCGGGGTGAGCCGGTGCCACTCGAAGGGCTGTTGGAAGTTCTCGCCCCGGGGCACCGCCTTGAACCGCTCCACCATGTCCGGCCCGCCCACCTGCGCCAGGTAGTCCTCGAACAGCGGCAGGAACTCCAGGCTGTGGCCGTCGGTGTCGATCACCGGATGGTTCAGCCTGCTGCGAATCTGGGCGGACTTCGTGGAGGCCATGGCCGTCTCCATTGGGAGGTCAGAAGCCGCAACCGCCCTTCCCCCATGCGCCAACGCTACCCCGTCACATGCCATGCTCGCCCCGCCCGGTCAATCGCCCCCGATAGCTTGTGCCGGTGCGGTGCGGCCCGCCTCCTCCGCCAATCGCGTTGCATTGGCGCAGGGTTCGGTGATAGGGGGCAGCGAGACGGGAGGGGGGCGGCGCCAATCGCAAACCTCGATCCGATGGGGATTCGATGAACGATCGCGTGGTGTTGGTGACCGGCGGGGCCAACGGGCTGGGCCGGGATATCGCCCTGGTGCTGGGCGGCAAGGGGTGGCGCGTGGCCCTGGCCGACATGGACGAGGCGGGCGGGCGGGCCGTGGTGCGGGAGATTGAATCCGCCGGGGGCACGGCGCGCTTCTACCCGGTGGACCTGGCCACGCCGGAGGGCGCGCGGGAGATGGTCGCCTGGACCGTGGAGCACTTCGGGCGGCTGGACGTGCTGATCAACAACGCCGCGCTCATGGTCG
>JAPUJL010000183.1 GCA_027296185.1 SAR324 cluster bacterium
CACCAAGGACGGCGAGACGGAATGGGTACACCTCCTGTTCGGCGCGATCGCCCTGCTCTACTGCCTCTGGTCCATCGGCCACGACTTCCTCGGATTGATTTAGCCGGGCGCGCGCGTGGCGCCCAGTCCGCCGGCTAGAACTCCCCTTCCACCTTGTACGCCCGCTGTTCGGCATCCTGCTCCGGCAGGCGCAAGCGCCTTTCGCCCAGCGGCTTGCTCAATTCCGCCTCCAGGTATTGGGCGCGGTCGGCGATGGTGGGCGGGGAATCGTACTGGTTGCGGAGAAAGCGGGTGAGCCAGCCCGGCCCGTCGCCCAACTCCGGATCGAGGGCCAAGGCCCGGCGGTAGTCGGCCAGGGCCGCCTCGTGATGCCCCAGGCGATCCTGCAGGATTCCCCGGTTGGCGTAGACCGCCCCGAAATCGGATTTCTCGCGCAACGCCCGCTCGAATGCGTCCAGCGCCTCGAGGTTCCGGCCCAGGCCCATCAAGGCGAGCGCCTCGCCGAAGAGGCCGCCGGCGTGGCCGGGGTTGACGCCGAGCAGGGTGCGAAATTCGCCGAGCGCCTCGGCGTATTTCCCATCCTCCAGCCGCTGGTTGCCCAGGCGATATTGCAGCGCTCCCGCCTCGTCGTCCTGAATAATGTAGCCGTACACCGTCGCCGCGATCACGAACACGCCGGTGGCGACGGCGAGCCACTTCACGAATTGCCCCACGGGCTGCGCAGGTTCGCTCATGATATCCGAAGGCCGGTGACCCGCAGGAGGGGCACCGGAGGGAAGCCTTTCGCGGCAGGCGGGGCCCAGCCCTAAGACAACAGCGCCCGGTTGAAAATGAACGCGAAGGTGATGGCGACGATTCCGCCGATCATGCGGGCCCGGCGGCGCTCGGCCTGACGCTCTTCCTCGTTGCCCGTGCGCCCCAGCCGCCGTTCCAGCTTGCGGACGCGCCTCACCCAGATCAATTTAACGACGGGGAAATAGAGCAGCACGGCCAGCAGCAGCGTGGTGCCCCAGAAATAGATGTGTTGGCCCATCGGCGCACTCCGGCCCACGAATTCGTTTCCGCGGGCGCGCGGGGCGGGCGCGCCACGAGAGGCAACGCCCGCGGCCGCGCCCGCTTGATCCGCCGGTCAGGCCTTGGCGATTTCCCGGTCACCGATGTCCTCGACCAGTGCCTCCACCTCCTTGTGCGGCAGGATGGACAGCTCCATCTTGTAGGCCAGGAACCACATCATCCCTACCCCCAGCGCCCACCAGATGATCTGCCAAGCCCAGATGGACGGCATGCCGAACGTCCAGGTCAGCGGCTCGAGCGGATCGCCGAAGATGGTGTTGCCGATCACCGCGCCCGGGCCGATGGCGAAGAAGAACCACACCAGGGTCACGATCCAGGCCACGGGCACCAGGCGCCGCTTGTGGGTCGAGAGCCCCGCGTGGTCGCGCAGGAAGTTATGGAACGTCATGCGGTGCTCCAGCGCCTTCCGGTTCTGCGTGAAATAGGAGACCAGGATCGCCGTGCCCAAGTTGAACAGCATGCCCCAGCCCGCCGAGTGAATGGTCCACGGCCAGCGGCCCCAGGGCATGATCGCCGACCCGATGGATTCCGTCAGCGTCACGACCACAATGCCCACGAACAACCCCGTGGAGACCCCCTGCCGCGTGAGCCAGGGCCACCAGCACACCGCGATGAGCGACGGCCACATCTGGAAGCCGTAGGCCACGGCCAGCCCCCCCAGGAGCACCAGCGCATCGGTGGTGAAGGTCGCCACCGCCAGCGCCGCCAACACGATAATTCCCACGCCGACCCGCCCGACCATCACCTGGGTCCCGTGGCTGGCGCCCGGGTTCAGGTAGTGCTTGTACAGGTCGCGGGTGAGAATGCTGCCCGCCGTGGACATGTACGCCGCTCCGGTGGATTGCATCGCCGCCAGGGCGCATACGGCCAAAAGGCCCACCAGCCAGGGCGCCGACTCGCCGAGGAGGTTCATGAAATACGGCACCAGGGCATCGGGCTTGAAGGTGGAGTAATCGACGCCGAGCACGTTGGGCACCAGCCCCTTGTCCACCAGGGACTGATCGGCGCCCAGGAGGTGGCCGCTCATGCCCTGAAACGCCGTGAAGAAGAACAGGATGAATCCGATCCCCAGCGACGACGCCCACACCTGTTGCGGGGCGAAGGGCTTGGGGCTGCGGTTCGCAAAGGACCACATGGAGAAGGCCGGGGCCGACTGGATCCCCATCAGCGCGAACATGTAGGAGAGGATCATGATCCCGGTCCACGCGCCCCCCACCGCGGAGGGGCCGTTCGACACGAATTGGATCACCCCGGGTATGGCGATGTAATGGCTATACCCGTCCGCGGTCACTATGGGGTCGTTGGCGGCCAGCAGGGCGATGCCCTCGTTGAGCGCGGTCCACCCGCCCACGAAGGTAATCCCGATGATACCGATGGCCGTGATGCCGAGGGCGAGCAGAATACACTGTACCGTGTCCACGTAGGCCACGGCCCGCAGTCCGCCCGAAGCCACGTAAATGAACACCACCAGCGACAGCAGCCACATCCCCACGTTGATCCCCAGCATCCCGTCGGTGAGCACGTTGAACAGGAAGCCCGAGGCGCGCAGTTGAACGCCCAGGTAGGGAATCGAGAAGAACAGGGCCACGATGACGGTCAACAGCCGGATGCTGTTTCCCTGGAAGTAATCCGAGAGCATCTCCCCGGGCGTCACGTAGCCGAAGCGCTTGCCCAGCATCCACTGGCGCTTCAGGAACAGCACGCCCGTGAAGGGAATCGTGATCGTGTAGAAGGACGCGTAGGCGTACTGGAATCCGTCGCGGAAGACCAGCCCCGGATGGCCCATGAAGGTCCAGCCCGAAAACGAGGTGGCGGTCGCGGCGAGCACGAACACCCACAGGGGCAACCGGCGTCCGGAGATGAAGTAATCCGCCGCCGTCTTGGTCATCATGGCGCCGCGGATTCCCCAATAAATGCAATAGGCCCAGTAGATGAAAACGAACCCTGCCAGCCAATAAATTTTTGCCGTCATCGGGATGCCCTCTTCTCTATTGATGGAACGGTGCTTCGATTTTTCGGCGAATTCGCCCACTCCCTCTATGCCCAAATCCGCCGAAAAATCAAGTATTCAATCTCACGCGGCCCCCCGCCCCAGTGCCCGGCCCAGTGACCGGCCCAGTGACCGGCCCAGTGACCGATCCACTCCAGCAGGGCGCCGCGGCGTTCCGAACGGAGTGGCCCGGAGCCCCGCCGCGATCCCCCGGAATCTCCCGCCGCACCCAGGCGCCGCCGCAATGTGGCCAGCGGGAAGCCC
>JAPUJL010000184.1 GCA_027296185.1 SAR324 cluster bacterium
CTGCTGCGGGGCGGATGGGGAGTTCCGCGCAGAGGGCATGACGCGCTGCCCCGCGCACCAACTGGAGCCGTTCATGAAGCGATCGCGGATAATCCGGCGGGCGTTGAGCGCCCTGGCCCTGGCTGTGCCTCTGGCCCTCGCCGGTTGTAGCAAGGAGCAGGACGGCGGAGGCGGGGCCGGGGACAACACGCTGATCTTCGTGGTCTCCGCCGAGCCGCCGAGCCTGGACGGACACCGGGAGACCACCTTCGCCACGGTTCATCCCACCGCGCCCCACTACAGCGTGCTGGTGCGGGTGGACCCCGCCGATCCGGGCTCCGGCCGGATCGTGGGCGACCTGGCGAAAACCTGGGAGGTCAGCCCGGACGGAAAGACCTACACCTTCAAGCTCCATCCAGTCGTGAAGTTCCACGACGGCAGCGCGCTCACCTCGCGGGACGTGTTGGCCTCGCTGAACAAGATCGTCTTCCCGCCCGAGGGCGTGGTCAGCATCCGCAAGTCCTACTACACGATGGTCGAATCCATCACCGCGCCCGATCCGGCGACGGTGGTGGTGCGGCTCAAGTTCGCCACGCCGGCTTTTCTACCGGCCCTGGCCCAGCCCTTCAACTATATCTACAGCGCGGACAAGCTGGCCGAGGACATCCACTGGTACGAGAAGAACGTGATGGGCAGCGGCCCCTTCCGGATGGTGGAATACACCCCCGGCGGCTACTGGCGGGGGGTGCGCTTCGAGGACTACTTCCGGCCGGGCCTGCCCAAGCTGGACGGCTTCGAGGCGATCTTCGCGCCCAAGGAGAACGTGCGGCTGCAGGCCATCCGCGGCGGCCGGGCCATGATCGAATTCCGCGGCTTCTCGCCCCAGGGGCGCGACGACCTGGTGCGGGCCCTGGGCGACCGCATCCGGGTGCAGGAAAGCCCCTGGAACTGCGGCGTCTTTCTCGCCCCCAATGCGCGCAAGAAGCCCTTCGACGACGTGCGGGTGCGCAAGGCGCTCTCCCTGGCCCTGGACCGCTGGGAGGGCTCCCGCTATCTCTCCAAGATCGCCATCGTCAAATCGGTGGCGGGGGTGGTCTTTCCGGGCCATCCCCTCGCCATGAGCCGCGAAGATCTGCAACAGTTCCCCGGCTATTGGCCCGATATCGAGGCCTCCCGGGCCGAGGCCCGCCGGCTGCTCAAGGAGGCGGGCGTGCCCGAGGGCTACCGCTTCCGGCTGCACAACCGGGGCGTGGACCAGCCCTACAAGATCGTCGGGACCTGGGTGATCGACCAGTGGCGGCAGGTGGGGCTGGACGTGGAGCAATGGGTGCAGCAGACCGGGCCCTTCTTTCAGACCCTCACCCACGACCCGCCCGAGTTCGACGTGTCCATCGACTTCAATTGCGGAGCCGTGGTCAACCCGACCATCGACATCTCCAAATTCATCTCGGCGGACCGCAGCGACTCCAACTACCTGCGCTATACCGACCGGGAACTGGACCGGCTCTACGACGCGCAACTGAAAGAGACCGACTTCGACAAGCAACGGGCGCTCCTGCTCCAGTTCGAACGGCGGCTGCTCGCCGAGAAGGTGCACTACATCATGCTCTACTGGTTCCACCGCATCATCCCCCACCACGCCAAGGTCAAGGGGTGGGAGATCGGCCCCAGCCACTACCTCAACCAGGACCTCGCCACCGTCTCCATCGAGGAGTAGGGCGCGGGCGCCGTGGATCGGGGAAAATCGGACCGTTGGAAATGACGATTCTGTAAAGCCATCGCCCAACTGCCGGTCTGAGCGGAGCGAAGAATCTCAATGCACTTCGAGACGAACCGCTGTCGCGCCGCCGGCCACGCCGTTGCCAAGCTGTCATTCTGAGCGGAGCGAAGAATCTCAATGCCCGACCCAGCTGCCTTATGTACCGCTACCTGACCCGCCGCATCCTGTTCATGATCCCCACGCTGCTGGGGGTGGCGGTGCTGGTGTTCGTGCTGATGCGGCTGATTCCGGGGGATATCGTCTCCATCCGCATGGCTGCCGAGGGCAGCACGGTCAGCGTGGCGGCCCTGGAGGCGGAGCGGGCGCGGCTGGGCTTGGACAGGCCGGCGTGGCGGCAGCTGGTGGATTGGCTGGCGGGGATTCTGCGCTTCGACTTCGGCACCTCCATGTGGACCGGCCGCCCGATCGCCTACGAGATCGGGCTGCGCTTTCAGTTGTCGCTGCAGATCGCGCTGATGGCGACCGCCTTCGCGGTGCTGATCGCCATTCCCCTGGGCACCCTGGCGGCGCTCAAGCAGGACACTTGGGTGGATTACGCCGTGCGGGTGCTGGCCATCGTCGGCCTGGCCACGCCGTCGTTCTGGCTGGGGATTCTGATCATCCTGGGGATGCTGATCTACTTTCAATGGATGCCGCCGATCCACTACGTGCCCATCTGGGTGGACCCCTGGCACAACCTGTCGCAGCTCATCTGGCCGGCGCTCGCGACCGGCTACCGCTATTCGGCGGTCTCCATGCGCATGACCCGCTCGGCGGTGCTGGAGGTGCTGCGCGAGGATTACATCCGCACCGCCCGGGCCAAGGGGCTCTTCGAGAAGCTGGTGTTGGTGCGCCACACCCTGAAGAACGCCATGCTGCCGGTGATCACGGTGATCGGGCTGGAGTTCGCCTTCCTCATCGGCGGGCTGGTGGTGACCGAACAGGTGTTCAACCTCAACGGCCTGGGCATGCTGTTCGTCAGGGCGGTGGAGAATCAGGACTACACCCTGGTGCAGGCGCTGGTGCTGCTAGTGGCCTTCATCTTCGTCTTCAGCAACTTCGTCGTGGACCTGCTCTATGCCTGGCTGGACCCGCGCATCCGCTACCAATAGCCGCGGGCGGCCGGAAAACTCGACCGAATCCCATTGACCGAATCCCCATGACCGATCTCGCCCCCACCGCCGCAGCCAAGCCCATTCTCCACGGCTGGCGCGAGCCCCTGCGGCGCTTCCTGCTCCATCAGCCCCTCGGGGTGGCGGGCGCGGCCGTGGTGCTGGTGATGATCGCCGCGGCGCTGCTGGCGGACCTGATCGCCCCCTACGATTATCTCCAGACCGACTACGCCTCGATGATGGCGGCGCCCAGCCTGGAGCACTGGATGGGCACCGATTCCTTCGGCCGCGACGTCTTCTCCCGGATGTTGCACGGCGCCCGCACGGCGCTGACGGTGGGCTTCGTCTCCTCCCTCATCGGCGCGACGCTGGGGCTGGTGATCGGCGTGGCGAGCGCGTACTTCGGCGGCTACACCGACATGATCGTGCAGCGGCTGCTGGACATTTTCATGTCTTTCCCGCTGATCATCCTGGCCCTGGCCATCGTCTCCATCTTCGGCACCGGCACTCTGAACGTGACCCTCGCGATCACGATCCCCATGATTCCCCGCTGCGCCCGGGTGGTGCGCTCCAGTGCCCTGGCCATCCGGGAGCTTCCCTACGTGGACGCGGCCCGGGCGCTGGGGTTCCACCATTGGCGGATCATCCTGCGCCACATGCTGCCCAACGTGATGGCGCCTTACCTGATCATGGTCACCGCGTTCATGGGCCAGGCGATCCTGCTGGAGGCCTCGCTCTCCTTCCTCGGGCTGGGCGTGCAGGAGCCGGTGCCCGCCTGGGGCCTGATGCTGCAGGGGGGCGCGGAACAGTACGTGGAGAGCGCCCCCTGGATGGCCATCTTTCCCGGCCTCGCCATCACCGTCTCGGTGCTCGCCTTCAACCTCTTCGGCGACGCCCTGCGCGACGTGCTCGACCCCAAAATGCGGGTGTGACGGGTTACGCGGGCGATATCGAAATGGCCGCCTCCCCGAGGAGCCCGTATAGCGGGCGTCTCGCCTGTCCCGAGCGGAGTCGAGGGGGAGGGGGCGGCCCCGCAC
>JAPUJL010000185.1 GCA_027296185.1 SAR324 cluster bacterium
GCGATCGGCAGCAAGTGATCCGGCTGGTCTGGCGTTAGCGTCACGGGCCCACGGAACATCGGTGGGCGCCCGAAGGATCGGTTGCGCGCCGGGCATCGGGCCGGAGGGATGGGCGTTCTGCGGTGCGGAGAACCTCTTGCGCTCCGCCGCCCGCGTCACTTGGTCTTGATCGGGAACCAGTGGTGCAGCACCAGCAGCAGCGGGCTGGCGATGAAGATCGAGGAGTACGTGCCGATCAGCACGCCCACGATCAGCACGAACGCGAAGTCCCGGATGATCGCTCCGCCGAACACGTAAATCGACACCACCACCAGCAGCGTGGTCATCGATGTCAGCAGCGTGCGGCTCAACGTCTGGTTGAGGCTGTCGTTGATGATCTCCCGGAACGCCATCTTCTGGAAACGCCGCACGTTGTCCCGAATCCGGTCCAGGATCACGATCGAATCGTTGATCGAGTAGCCCGCAATGGTCAGTATGGCCGCGACCACGGGCAGCGTGATCTCGGACTGCAGGAACACGAATAGGGCGAGCAGGAAGAACACGTCGTGAATCGTCGCCGCGACGGCGGCGATCCCATAGCGCCACTGAAAGCGCAACCACACGTAGCCGAGAATGGCCAGCAAGGCGAATACGATCGCGGCCGCTGCGGCTTCCTTCAGTTCCTGCCCCACCTTGGGACCCACGCTTTCCACCCGCCGCGTGACGATGCCCGGGAAGGCCGCCTCCAGCGACTCGCCCACCCGCTGGGCCAAACCCTGCCCTTGCTCGATGGTTTCTTCCTGCTGCGATCCGGCGAGGGTGATCAGCACCTCGTTGGCGTCCACGTCCCCGAAGGTCTGCAGCTCGAAGCTGCCGAAATCCCCGTCCTGGAGGGTGGAGCGGACTTCGCCGATGTTCACCGCACCGGGAAATCGAACCTGCACCAGCGTGCCGCCGAGGAAATCGATCCCGTAGTTCAGCCCCCCGGTGGGGAAATAAGCGACGATTCCCGCCACCAGAACGGCTGTGGACAGGAAGGCCGCTGGCTTCCACTTGCCCAGGAAATCGAGATGGAGGTCCTCTTTAATGAATCTCATGGGCATTGCGGGTCGATTGAATGGATGGGTTCGGTGTTTAGCCGGGCCGGTTTGCCGATTGCCGCAGGCACGGCTTTCCGTCCCGGCCACCGGTCACGGATCCGCAAGTGTCGATCAATCGCGGCTGCGGAACCGCTCGTCAAGTTCGGTGCCTCGGCCGGCATTCCGGTCTAAATGCTGATTTCCGCCAGGTGCGGGCGCCTGAGGTAAAACAGCTCGAACAGCAGCCGCGTCACCACGATGGATGTGAACATGCTGGCCAGGATTCCGATCGTCAGCGTGACCGCAAAGCCCTTGATCGGCCCGGTGCCGAAGGCCAACAGGGCGAACGCGCCGAACAGCGTGGTCAGGTTCGCGTCGAAGATGGTCCAAAAGGCTTTCTGGAATCCTTCGTTCACCGACTGCCGCACATTCTCCGTGCGGCGCAATTCTTCCCGGATCCGCTCGAATATCAGTACGTTGGCATCCACCGCCATCCCGAGGGTGAGCACCATGCCCGCGATCCCGGGGAGGGTGAGGGTGGCCTGGAACGCCGCCAGCACGGCCAGGATGATCAGCAGATTGAAGGTCAGCGCCAATATGGCGAATATCCCAGCGACCCGGTAATAGGCCATCATGAACAGGACGACCAACATCGCACCGATGAGGAGAGACATGATCCCCTGCCGGATCGAATCCGCCCCCAGGGTCGCGCCCACGGTACGTTCCTCGCGAATCTGGATCGGCGCGGGCAGTGCCCCGGAGCGCAGCACGATGGCCAGGTTCGAAGCCTCGTCCATGGTGAACTGGCCGCTGATCACGGCTTCGCCGTCGGTAATGGCTTCCCGGATCACCGGCGCGGATTGCACCTTGTTGTCCAGGACGATCGCCAGCCGCCGCCCCCGGTTTCGGGAGGTGATTCGCGCGAAGCGGTCGCTGCCCAGGGAATCGAAGGAGAGGGACACGCGGGGCGAATTGTCCTGGGGACTGATCGTCACCCGGGCGTCCCGAATCGTTTCGCCGCTCATGGCGGGCCGCTTCTCCAGCACGTACGGTTCCCGGCCGGTCAACTTCTTGGTGGTCGGGTCGCGCCGTTCGAGGAACTTCACCACGTGACGCGAAGGGTCCATGGTGGCCATGGTCACGTTGTCCTCGACCATGTAGAATTCCAGCACCGCCTGGGTGCCGATGGCGTTGATCGCCGAGTCGCGGTCCTTGAGCCCCGGTAGCTGAATCAGAATACTGGTTTCGCCCTGCCGCTGAATGGAGGGCTCACTCACGCCGAGGGAGTCGATCCGGTTGCGGATCACCTCCAGGGCCTGGGACACGGAACCGGTGCGGATGCGCTCCTGCTCCTCGGGTACCATGCGGAACGCCACGCGGTTCGCACCCTGAACCTCGCGCTCGAAACTGACGAGGAACCGGTCGTAGGGATCGTCGTTCCAATTGACCGGCTCCCCTTCCGCCAACTCCACCTCGACCCGCTCCCCGATCCGCTCGACCCGGAGATAGTCCACCAACTCGTCCAGCAGCGTATCCTCGATCTGCACGGCCAAGTTATCCAGCATGCGCTGGAGCGCCGCCTCGGTATCCACCTCCACGTCCAGGTACATCCCCCCTTGCAGGTCGAGCCCGAGATTGACCTTATTGCGGATGCTCCGCGGGTCGCCGCCGGGCCGGTACGCCTCGATGGTCGGCAGGACGTAAGCGACCGCCGCGGCCAGCACGAGCAGGACGAATATACTTTTGACTTTCAGGCTCATGAACTCTTCGGGGCGTTGTGGAGATGGGTTCGGTGCGGTGGGGCCCGCCGGGAATCCGTCCGGGCCGCAGAGGGGTCAATCCTCGCCGCCGTTTTCATCGATATGTTTGGGTGGCGCCTCGCGCTTGGACGACGTGCGCTCGACGATCCGCCCCCGGTCGATGCGGATGGGAACCTTGTGGGAGATCTCCAGCGTGACGAAGTCGTCGGCCAACCGGGTGATCGTTCCGTGAATGCCGCTGTCGGTCTTGACCTCGTCCCCCTTCCTCAGGTCGCCCATCAGCTCACGGTGAGCCTTGGCCTTCTTCTGTTGAGGCCGGATGATGAGAAACCAAAAGATCAAGAATATCAAGACGAACGGCAGGAATTGCAACATCGCGCCGCCTCCGCCTTCCCCCCCCCCGAGGCCCATGGCGAATGCATCAGTAGCGAAAGGAAACATGAACGATCTCCGTTGTGGACGAAAGGGAATCCACTTTCTTAGCACAGGATTTTTGCGATGCCTATAGCTTGCCGATCGGCGGAGGTGAGTCGATTTTCGACCCACAGCATTACCCTGCAGAATGCTCGAGTTCCCCGCGCCCTTCGAGACAACCCCGCCTTGCGGGGATTCCTCAGGGACGCAGCTCACTTGAGCCGGTCGGAAGCACTCTACCGAAGCCGTGACCTGAGGAACCCACCTTGTGGGCGTCTCGCCTGCCCTGAGCGGAGTGGAAGGGAAGGGCAGGGCGAATCCGAACCTCTTCGATCGGGTCCCCGGGCGATCGGTGCTCTGCCTGTGGGACAATATAAACCAATAATTCCCGGCGCCGCGCCGGCCGGCCGCGGGAGATCGGCTCCGAGCGATGCGGGGAACCGAACCGGCTGCCACCGCGCAAGGGTGGGCTGGGAGCGAAAGTGGTAGGCGCGTGGCGCGGCGGTTCGTGAGGAAGTTCAGGGTTCCAGCAACCGCTCGATCGCCCCCTTGACGTAATCGTAGCGCCAGGTGCGCATGCGCCGCCCGTTGAGGAAGAGCGCCGGAACGCTGTCGACGCTCGCCTCGACCGCCTGCTTCTCGTCTTCCGTGAGGAGCTCCAAGGCCCACAGCGACGTCCGGTCCCGCTGGAAGGCGATCAAATCCAGTCCGATCTGGTTGGCCAGCAGCGGATAGAGAGACGGTTCCAGGGTGCGGCTGTTTCGGTAGAGCAGCTCGTGCATCTCCCAAAAACGGCCCTGACGCCCCGCGGCGATGGCCGCCAGGGCGGCATCGTGGGCGTACGGATGCAAGGTGCGCAAGGGGTAGTGTTTATGGACAACCCGCAATTCGGTGGGGTACGCTTCGAGCAAGCGGGAGATCGCGAACTGCGCCCGGCTGGAATGGTCGCTTTGGTAGTCCCCGAAGACGATGAGCGTCAAGGGCGCCTCCAGGTCGCCGCGCACGGGAGATTTCCGCAGCGGGATCCGGTAGACGGCCGATTCCCGGTCTTCGCCCAGGAGGGCATTGAGGCGGTCTTCCAGCACCAACAACCGGGTGCGGAGATCCAGTTGGGCCTGCTCCATCTCGACCAGTCGTTGCCGCAATGCCTTCAGGCTTTCCGCTTCGGTCTGGCCGAAGAGCGGCGGGTGGCCGGATGACAGGAAGGCAACCGAGACCGCGCACAGCACCCAGGCAGCGCGAGTCCAAAACGTCATCGTGTCCAGAAATCAGAGGGATCGGGAGTTCCCCGCAGCACCGGCCGAAGCGACGGTTCCCGCCCGGGGCGGATTTGCCGGTGGAGCGTGAAGTCTCCGGCCGGTGAGCCGCGGCAGGCGAGGCCGGGCCGCGGTCATCGCCGGTACGCCGATTGTACCCTCCCCGTAGCATAAAACCACCGCCCGCGAAACGGGAGCCGGCGGCACCCCTGACCCGCATCCCAGTATTCGACGCCCAGCGAAACCATGGTCGAACAACCCGCGCCCGATTCCCGGCCACCGGCGGTATCCGCCCTGGAGGAGCTGTACGCGCTGGTGCAGCAAAACCCCATGCAACCGCTCATACAGATTGCCGAGGGGGAGGTGATGCATTGGCTGCGGGTGGTGGAAGGCAAGGAAAACGTCCAACCGCGGTTCACGCCGGGGAGCGTCCCCTCCACCGCCTTTTACCGGGGGTTGGATTCCGGCGCGCAGCAGCAACTCGATCCTGCCGCCGCCGGGAGCCGGCCGGAGGAGTTCGAGGATCAGTTCCAGGCGCGGCTGGCGCAACTGGCGGAGCGGGTAGACGCTTACTTCGGCGGCGGCGGGTACCGGGCCAGTAGCGAGCAGTGCGATCGGGCGATGGTGGAGTTGGAGCGGCTTTCCCGCTTTCTGTCGGCGTGGTGCCTCCGCATCGAGGAGCTGGGTTACGATGCGCCCGCGGCACCGGCGGTGGTGTCCCATCGGCCCGGGGCGCGGGGGTTTTCCGCCTATGCCCCGCCGTCCGCCCCCGCAGCCCTGGTGCGCTGGCATCAGTTTTTCTGGGAGCCGCACCTGAACACGGCCATCGTGGCCTGGGCGGAAAACACGTTGCAGCCCTTCGACGAGGCGCTGAAATACCTGAAGGTACTGCTGGAATTGTCCGGCAGGGAGCGCGCCGGCCATTTCATGGGCTCCGGATATCCCCTGCGCACCTGGGGCCGGCCGCGCATGAAGGTGGCGGTGTTCTCTCCGGTGCAGCGCCCCCTGCGCACGCGCTCGGTGTTCGAGGCGCGCTACCGGCAGCTTCTGCGGCGCATCGAGGAGGCGGGCGAATCTCCCGGCCGGGCAGAGCGGGGGCTGCTGGAGGACATCCGCCACTTTATTGCGATGGTCCGCGATAACGTCTATATGCTGGCAAATCAGCCTGGATTCTTGAATCAGGCCCGTCCGGGCTTGCCGGTGATTCGCGGGCTGCCCACGACGCACCCGTTTCTGTTGGATCCGGCCGAGTTCTTCAAGAAGGCCATCCTCTTCGACAACGGGACGTATACCGTTGCCGGCGGCGGCGTGGACGCGATGTATCTGCAGGTGCGGCAACTGGAGCGCTACTACCGGTTCCACCCGGGGGCTCAGGCCCGGCGGATTTTGGGGACGATCCAGGATTGCGCGATCGCCTGGGAGGAGAACCGCTGCGATGGCTTCACCGCCAAGTTGCTGGAAATCGCCGCACGCCTGCGTCGCGAAACGGGTCCGCTGCCGGCCGAGCCCTGAGCGCGGCAGAGAGCGGTCGGCGGGGAGAACCGGCCGGCTAGCTAAAATCGCCCGCGGGCGGTATCGCACCGCGATCGATCCAACGACAACACAGGGAGCGAACCCGACATGAGCGGAACCCCGATTCGGATCGGCATCATCGGTGCGGGAGGCATCGTCAAACAGCGCCATCTGCCCGGCTTCCGGGACATCGCCGATTGCGAGGTGGTGGCCGTGCACAATCGCCGCCGGGAAAACGCCGAGGCCGTAGCGAAGGAATGGAACATCCCGAATGTGGTGGACTCGCCCGAAGCCCTTTACGGCCGCGGCGACATCGACGCCGTGCTGATCGGTACCACCCCCTACCTGCACCGCGACCTGACCGTCGCCGCCCTGGATGCGGGCAAGCACGTGTTCTGCCAGGCGCGCATGGCCCGCGACGTGGCCGAGGCCCGGGATATGCTGGCCGCGGCGGAAAAGCGCAAGGACTTGGTGACCATGCTCTGCCCGCCGCCCCACGTGATGCCGGGGGAGCAGTGGGTTCGGCAACTGCTCGATGCGGGGGAGCTGGGCGAGCTGCGGCTGGTGCGCATGCATCACCTCACCGCCGGGTGGCTCGATCCGGCGGTGCCCATGCACTGGCGGGCCAGCCGGGAGGTCTCCGGCTACCAGACCCTGACTCTGGGCATCTACAACGAGATCCTCAACCGTTGGGTGGGGCCGGCCCGCACCGTCAGCGCGGCCGGCAAGGTGTTCACGCCCGAGCGGCGGAACGCGGAGACGGGGGAGATGGAAAACGGAGCCCACTACGCCTATACTTTCTCCGGCGTGGCGCCCTTCGGCGCGGGCGATGCCATCGAAATCTACGGTACCCAGGGCGCCCTGTTCTACGACGTCGCCAAACAGGAAATCCGCGTCGGTAAGATGGGGCAAGGCGACCAGGCGGCGCTCGTGGCGATTCCCGAGGAGCTGCGCGGCTCCTGGCGCGTGGAGGCCGATTTCGTCTCGGCGATCCGCGAGGGCACCCCGGTTTCCCCAGACTTTCACGAGGGCGTCCAGTACATGGAGTTCGTCGAGGCCGTGGGCCGCTCCATCGAGGAAGGCCGGACCATCAACCTGCCGCTGCCGTGAGGGCGGCGGCCGGGCCATGAGCCGTGGCCGGCGGCAGATAGCCCACGGAGCGTTCGGTGGCGTCCGGGACCAGTAGCGGAGATCGATGAATATCGAAGTGATCTGCACCGGCGACGAGGTGCTGACGGGAAAAATCGTCAACTCCAACTATGCATTCATCGCGCAGAAGCTGGAGGATTACGGGCTCTCCGTTCAAAGCGGCCTGACCGTCGGGGACGACCGGGAGGCGTTGCTGGAGGCGTTTCTGAAGGCGGGAGAACGGGCCGACGCGGTGATCGTCAACGGCGGGCTCGGCCCCACCGTGGACGACCTATCCCAGGAGGTCGCGGCACAGGCAGCCGGCGTGGAACTGGTGCTCCACGAATCGTGGCTGTACCGCATGGAGCGCTTCTTCCAGAGCCGGGGGCGCACCATGCCGCCCAACAACCGGAAGCAGGCCATGCTTCCCGAGGGGGCGGAGATGCTGGACAACCCCATCGGCACGGCCTGCGGCTTCGCGGTCGGCATCGGCAAGGCGACCTTCTTCTTCACCCCTGGCGTGCCGCGGGAGCTGTTTCGGATGTTGGACGAGCAGATTCTCCCCCGGCTGCTGGGATCGGCGGGAGACCTGGGCGTGATCGTGCTGCGCCGGTTCCATTCCTTCGGGCTGGGCGAATCCCACGTGGATCAACTGCTCTCCGGCCTGGAGGAGATGGACCCCGACGGTACGGTCAAGCTGGGGTTTCGCGCGCACTATCCTCAGTTGGAGACCAAGCTGGTTTGTCATGCCCCCAACCACGACGTGGCGCGGGAGAAGCTGGAGCCCATCGAGGCGGAGGTCTACCGCCGCATCGGCAACTTCATCCTGGCCGTGGACGACGAGACCCACGAATCGGTCGTGCGGGGACTGATCGAGGCCGGTGGCGGATCGCTGGCGGTGATCGAGGACATCACCGGGGGCCGGGTGGCTCAGCGGCTCAGCGCCCTGCCTGGGGCCGAACGGTTCTTTGTCAACGGAACGGTGGCGCTCACCGCCGAGGCCAAGCGGAACGACTTCGGCGCCGAGGACGGCGATTTCGATTGGGCGACGGCCCCCGACGAGGCGGTGGCCCTGCGCCTCGCCACCGCTGTCCGCGAGCGGGCGGGCAGCAGCCATGGCCTGGCCGTCATCGGGCGCTACGACGGCGAGCCGCGGGGCCGCGCCGGCCACGTCTCGGGCACCATCAACTATGCGCTGGCGGCTCCGGGAGGGGTGGTCTCGCGGCAGGCAGAGTTGACCGGCAGCCGGGATTGGGTCAGCCTCGGCGCCGCGGAAATGGGACTGGACGTGTTGCGGCGGCACCTGAAGGGCTTGCCTATCGACGAGCGGATCGACTTCGAGAAGACCGATTCGCCCCCGAGCGGGCGAGCCGGGTGACTCCGACGGCAGTAGCTTCCGCACCCTGCGTTCCCGTGGCCCGTCCCCGCCGGAGCCGGGCGCGGATTGCCGGCGTTCCTTGCGGAAGCGCGCACCGCGCCGGTTCCGCAGGGCTTTCGCCCGGACGTGAAAATGGACGCTGAATCCATGGCCCACCGCAAACTGCACGGGGAATCGCCCAGAAAATTACACAGGGAATCGGAATGGGAACCGCGTCGTGAGGCGTTGGACGAGCGCGTGCGGAAATCCGCGGCCGAGGC
>JAPUJL010000186.1 GCA_027296185.1 SAR324 cluster bacterium
CCCGCGACTTCGCCTGGAACAGGCGAGACGCACGCGTTGTCCGCTCCGTCCCTCAACAGGCTCGGGACAGGCAGCGGCGCGGCTGCCCGCACCTTGAATTCCGAAGGATTCTCTTATGAGCGATCTTCAGGTGCAGGGTTCCCCAAAGACGGGCCAAGGCCTTAGTTCAATGTCGAGACAAATTCCGGCGGACCCGGCCACCGCCTCCGTGCCGCGCCTTCCCTTCAGCCCCTACAGCCGGGAATCCCCAGCAGCAACGATTTCGGCGCCAGCCATCGCTCCCGGCTTGTCCTGGCGGGCGTTCGACGGTGGTGGCAGCGGGTGCGCCGGGCGGACGAGGGCGGACAATAGGCTTGACATCCGTATCGACCTTCAAGATATTTGCTTGAAATCACACACGGAAAACCGCAACGAAGGGCACCGGGGATGGTCAAGGCGGATATCATTCGGGCCATCGAGATGAGGCTCGGCCTCTCCCACAAGGAGGCGAGCGCTCAGGTGGAGGGGATTCTGTCCCTGATTAAATCCACTCTCACCGAGGGGGATTCGGTGCTCATCAGCGGCTTCGGGCAGTGGAAGGCGCGGGAAAAAAAGTCCCGCATTGGGCGCAACCCGAAGACCAAGGAAGAATACGAGATTTCGCCCAGGCGAGTTGTCACGTTCTACCCGTCCAATGTGTGGCGGCAGGAGATCGCCCAGTCCAGCGATTCCACCACGCCCCGCGACCCCGATCGGCCGTAATCACGTTTTGCCGCATGCCCCAGTGGCCGGATTTCGCCGGCGAGCCGTCGCAGCGGGCACCCGCGGACCGCAACACTGGGACCGGTGCCCACGATCGTTGGGATGCTCTGCGTCCCCCGTTCCGCGCCCTTCCCGCGCGGCGGAGTCGTTTCGGCGAGGTGCCGGGACGACTCGCCCCATCGACAGCGTGCCGGGGTCTTGGCTAATTCCAGGGCGGCGGCGGCAACCGTTCCGGATTGCGGTCGATCCACTCCTTCGCGCTCGGTGGCGGGTCCAGGTGCGGCGTTCACGATGATTCGAGTCTCTGAACTCTCGAAATACTACGGGGAGGCCCAGGCATTGAAGGGCTGTTCCTTCCAGGTGCCGAAGGGCGAAATTGTCGGGCTGGTGGGCAAGAACGGCGCCGGCAAGACTACCGCGTTGAGAATTCTCAGCGGACAGATGCTGCCCTCGGCGGGGGAAGTGGAAGTGGACGGCCACGCGCTGAGCGCCGGCGGCCACGCGATCCGCGCCCGCATCGGCTACCTGCCGGAGACGCCGCCGCTCTATCCCGAGATGTCCGTGGCGGCCTACCTGGGTTTCGCCTGCCGGCTCAAGCGGATCGAAAGAGCCCAGGTGGCTACGCGGGTCAGCAAGGTCATCCGGAGCACCGGATTGGAGGGTATGGCCGAGCGCCGGCTGGGCACCCTCGCCCGGGGCTACCGGCAGCGGGTGGGGATCGCCCAGGCCATCGTTCACGATCCCCCGGTGGTGCTGCTCGACGAGCCCATGAGCGGACTGGATCCGCTGCAGATCGTCCAGATCCGGGATCTCATTCTCTCGCTGAAGCCCCGCCACACGGTGCTGTTCTCCAGCCACATCCTCTCGGAAGTCACCCAAATTTGCGACCGGGTGATCCTCCTCGACGACGGGACGGTGAAGGCCCAGGGCACTGAAGCGAACCTCCGCCGGGAACTGTTGCAGCGCCGCTCCCTGAGCCTGGCCGTGCGCGGGGATGCGGACAAGCTGCGACAGGCGCTCGGCGCCATCGAAGGGATCGCCGTGGAGGTGCGGCCCTCCGTTGGCGCGCCGGAGGGAGTGGTCGAAGCGCGCATCGTCAGCGAGGACGACGTGCGGGAACGGGTGAGCCGCCTGTGCGTCGAGGCCGGTCTGGGCCTACTCGAACTCCGGGAGGAGCGGCACGGGCTGGAGGAGTTGATGCTGCAACTGCTGGAAGGCGGGGAGGACGGGAGATCGTGAGAGCCACCCTGGGAATCGTGCTGCTCATCGCCGGGCGGGAGCTGCAATCCTATTTCAAGACCTACTCCGGCTATGTGATCCTCGCGGCGTACCTGCTGATCAGTGGGTTGCTGTTCAACATCTACGCGGTGGGGGCCGAGACGAAGTACTCCCAGGACGTGTTGCGCGACTTCTTCTATTTCTCCAGCGGAATGGCCCTGGTGGCCTCGATCCTCCTGGCCATGCGGTTGATCGCCGAGGAGCGGCAGATCCAGACCCTGGTGCTGCTGCAAACCTCACCCGTCTCGGAACGGGAGATCGTGTGGGGCAAGTACCTCTCGGCCCTGGCGTTCTACGCCGTGATGCTGATCGTCTCGCTCTACATGCCCGCGCTGATCTTCGTGAACGGCAAGGTCTCCGTGCTTCAGATTCTGACGGGGTACTTCGGGCTGCTGTTGCTGGGCTCGGCCTGCATCGCCATCGTGTTGCTGGCATCGGTGTGGAGCGGTTCCCAGCTGGTGGCGGGCGTCACCGGCGCGGTGATGGTGGCGCTGCTGGTGATCGCCTGGATGCTGGGGCGGATCACCGACGAGCCGCTCAAAGGGCTGATGGCCTACCTGGCCTTGCACAACATCCACTTCCGCACGTTCTCCCGGGGCACCCTCCATTTGCGCGACGTGGTCTATTACGCCGCGGTGACGGTGTTCTTCCTCGAATGCGCGGTGCGTTCCCTTGAATCGAGGATTTGGCGCGAATGATCCGGCGGGTAAAACCTGTGCGGGCGGTGCTGCCTCTCTTGAGCGGCATCCTGATCGTCCTCGGCGAGCACTTGTGGCGCGCCGAGCCGGCGCGGCCCTTTCTCTCTGGGCTGGCTGCGGTGCTGCTTATCGCATCCGTCGGCTGGAGCCTGGCGGTGGCCTTCGGAGCGGAGCGGAAAGGCTCGCTCAGCCGCGGGTCGCTGATCGTGCTGGCGGCGCCCACGTTACTGTTCGCCCTGGCAGCGGCGATCTATTTCGCGGGGCTGCTGCTCCCCAGCGATCCGGGAGAAGGGTTGGACTGGCCGGCGCTGTTCTCGTGGGGCTGGCTGCTGGCTCTGCTGCTGGGGGCGGTATTGTTCGTGTTCGTGGAGGCGGCCTGGCTGGACCAAGGGGAAACGCCAAAGCCCGATCCGCTCCGGCTGCGGGCCGCCGGCAAAGCCGGGCTCTTCCTGGGCTTGCTGTTGCTGCTGCTGGTCACGTTGAACTTCGTGTTTAACCGTCTCCCCTGGCAGTGGGACTTGGGCTATTTCCACAGCGCCCAACCGAGCGATGCCACGTCGGAGACCATTCGCAACCTGGATGCGCCGGT
>JAPUJL010000187.1 GCA_027296185.1 SAR324 cluster bacterium
GGAAGCTGCGTCGAGACTACGACTCCCGTGCCCGGCCACGTTGAATCCGGCGGCCCCGAGCATGCGAACAGGACACCAAGCGCCGCCGCGGGGCCTATCCTACCGATCCATTGTCGCCGCGGATCATCTTTCATGAGCACCAAACCAGCTTCTTGACGGTCAAAGGCAAGGTATGGCAAAAACAAAGGTACTCATTTGTCCCTATTGTGGGGCGACGCAGCCCGCCTCGGACCGCTGCGGGTCGTGCGGAGGGCTCTTCGAGCCCTTGAGCCGCCAGGCTACACACAACGCAATGGGGCCGTGGTTCGTCCGCGACTTGGGACGGCCCTTTCGGCCCGGCTGCAGCTACGAGACGCTCATCAAGATGATCGATCGTGGACAAGTGACAAAGCTCTCGATTATTCGAGGGCCGACCACCAAGCAGCTCTGGGCACCCGCCAAGCACATCAGAGGCGTGGCCCACCTCCTGGGATACTGCCACAACTGTGACGCGTCCGTTGATCCCGATGACCACAGGTGCCACGCATGCGGTGTTCCCTTCGGGGCCTTTCTCGACCGCAACTTTCTGGGTCTTCCGGAGTTGCGCCCCCTCCCCTGGGAGGCGCGGTTGGAAGAGGACCTGTTGCCGGTCCCCGGCGGAGGTATCTCGCGGTTCGCCCACGACGAGGAGTTGCTGGAATTGCCCCCGACTGCAAGCCACGACCTCCGGGCCGTGTTCCCAGCCGCCTCCGCCACCGAGCACGTCCAAGCGTCAGCGGAGGGAGCTGGTGGAGGGTCGGACCAGGGTTCCTCCGGAACGCTCCGCGCCCTGCAACGCAAGGTCGCTCGCCAGAGGCGGACGATCCGGTTTCTCGCGATCTTTCTTTGGCTCGCGGCGACGGTGGCCGCGATCTCGGTGATCCTCGGCCCCGGCGGGGCGTTCCTGGCAGCCCTCACACCGGGGGGACAGGGCTCCACTGAAGGGGCCCGGTCCGCACTCGCCCGGGCTGGGGCGATGCAGGACGTCCCCGCGCCGGAAGGCGAGGGTGTGGCGGGGGTGGTGCGGGTGACCCCCGATGAGGCTGTCGCGCAGCCCACGGAGACGGCGGCGACCGTTCCCGACACCTCCGGTCCGCCCGCCTCCCGCGGCCTCCCCGCTTCTCCGGCGGTGGGTTCCTCGCCCCAGCAATATGAGGAGGCGCTGGAGCATCTGGCGGAGGCAGGCCGGCGGGATCGGCCAATCCAGGAGCGGATTGAGGACTGCCACAAGGCGCTGGCAATCCTCAGGAGCGATGACCTGGCTGGCGATACGGGCCGGCCCGATGCGCTGCAGGCGCTGATCGATCGTGCCGTGAAGCAGCTGGAGCGTCTGGAGCTGGACCGGGATTTCTTCGGCGAGGATCCCTAGGGCCGAGGAGGGTTCACGATTCAGGAAACCGGCTGTGGGCAATTTTCTGGGTGATGTTGTGAATAGGTTCCCTTCCGGGCTCGGGTGGCTGGGGCTGAGCGAAGCGAAGCCCCGGTCTTTGAGGCGACGCCACAGCCACCCGGAAAGAAGAAGGAAAAGATTCACCGCGGTGAGTTCTTCTGAGCGCGAAACCGGCGAAGTGGCAATGGCACCAAGGCTAGTCCGCCGATGGCGCAGAAGGCCTTTTGAGACTGTAAATCCTGACGCCGGATGGAAAGCTCCGCTGGAGCTCGGCGTGGTGTCTAGCGAAGTCGAGGATGCCGTCGACCGTCAACCGCGGGTCGTTCCATCCGCCGCGCTGCCAGATCTCGAGCATCGTTGGCTCGATGAGCAGGTGCGTGAATCCCTGGCTGCCCAGCTGTCGGAGCCACTCTTGGGGGTCATCGCCGGCCGAGTCGATAGCCTGCGAGAGCGGTCCCCGATCCCACGTCGTCTGGTATACGACGTCTCGCCGGTAGTACAGTGGAGTGGCGTCGCCGATCAGGAGCACCTTGCTCCCGTCGGCGAGCACGTAGTTGACGTACACCACGGGTGAGCGCTCGGCAAGCTCGAGACGCGCACCGGTGGTCAGCGCCTCGCCGGTGAGCACCGCGGCCCAACCGATGCGGTCGGCGGGGGCATCGGGCGGGGGTTCGATGTTCGCAGCTGCGCGGTTGGAAAAGGGCTCGCGGGAGTAGACGTAGGCGGGCAGGCTCGCCCACGCAATCCCCGCCAGCGCAAGAGCCGCCACCGCCGGCGGGCGATCGAGACGCCGTACGACCACGGCTACGCCCGCGGTCACGATGAGGACCGCGGGGACCGCCGCCGGCAGCAGGAACCGGGACTTCATGTGTGTGGCCAGGAGCCAAAACGCCAGCTGCACCGCGATCACGAGGGTGAGAGGCCAGAGGGCTCGACGCATTTTTTGGGAACTGCAGCCGGCGATCACGCCCGCTGCGGTCAGCCAGGGCAGGATAGACCACTGGGGTGCCCACGGCTCGCCGGGGTAGGGGTTGCGCCCGAGGCCGTAGCGGAACACCTGCTTCCACGCTTCGCCCAGACCGTGGGCGACCCCGCCG
>JAPUJL010000188.1 GCA_027296185.1 SAR324 cluster bacterium
TATCCGCTGCTCAACATCGACGACGTCCTTGGCGCCGTCTATTTCCCGAACGACGGCCAGGCCAACCCGGCCGATGCCACCATGGCGTACGCCATGCGCGCGCACAGATCTTCGAGGACGCCAAGGTAAGCGGGATCACCACCGCCAAGGGCCGCGTGACCGGCGTGCAAACCGGCCGGGGCGATATCAAGGCCGAGGTGGTGGTCAACTGCGCTGGCATGTGGGCGCGCGAGGTGGGCCTCATGTGCGGCGTCAACGTGCCGTTGCACGCCTGCGAGCATTTTTACGTGGTGACCGAGGCGATGGAGGGGCTCTCCCCGCAGCTGCCGGTGTTGCGGGATACGGACGGGTGCGCCTACTACAGGGAGGATGCGGGCAAACTCCTGCTGGGGGCGTTCGAGCCCCGCGCCAAGCCATGGGGGATGGAGGGCATTCCGGAGGATTTCTGTTTCGACCGGTTGCCGGAGGACATGGAGCATTTCCTGCCGGTGTTGAAGCAAGCCACCCGCCGCGTGCCCGCCCTGGAAGACACCGGAATTCATACCTGGTTCAACGGGCCGGAAAGCTTTACCCCGGACGTGCGTTATCTGCTGGGGGAGGCCCCCGAGGTGCGCAATTTCCACGTCGCCGCCGGCTTCAATTCCATCGGCATCCAGTCCGCCGGTGGCGCGGGCAAAGTGCTGGCGGAATGGATCGTGGCGGGCCATCCCCCCGTGGACCTATGGGATGTGGATATTCAGCGCGTGTTCCCGTTTCAGGGCGACAGCCGTTACCTGGTGGAGCGCGCCTCAGAGGCATTGGGGCTGCTCTACGCGATGCACTGGCCCTACCGCCAGTACGAGACGGCGCGGGGCATCCACACTTCGCCCCTGCACGAACGGCTGGAGTCGCGGGGGGCCTGCTTCGGCGAGGTGGCGGGCTGGGAACGGGCGAACTGGTTCGCCCCCGCCGGGGTGGCGCCCCGCTACGAGTACAGCTACAAGCGGCAAAACTGGTTCCCCTACGCGGCAGAGGAGCACCGGGCGGTGCGCGAGGCGGTGGCGCTCTTCGACCAGACGTCCTTCGCCAAGTTTCGCGTCCAGGGCGCCGACGCCGAGGCCGTGCTGCAACGCATCTGTGCCAACGACGTGGGGGTGGCCCCCGGCAGGATCGTCTATACCCAGTGGCTCAACCCCCGCGGAGGAATCGAGGCGGACCTGACAGTGACCCGGCTGGCCGAGGACACCTACCAGATCGTGACCAGCGCCGTCAGCGCTCTGCGAAACCTGACCTGGCTGCACCGCCAGATCCCCGACACCGCGCGGGTGGCGGTCACGGATGAGACTTTCACGACCGCCGTGATCGGGCTGATGGGCCCCCACAGCCGTCTCCTGCTGGGCAGCCTGGTCGAAGAGAACCTCTCCAATGAGGCCTTCCCCTTTGGCTGGGCTCGGGAGATTACCCTGGCCGGAGTGCCCGTGCGGGCGCAGCGCATCACCTACGTGGGCGAGTTGGGCTGGGAGTTGTATATTCCGGCCGATTCCGCCGTGCGGGTGTTCGATGCCCTTGCCGACGCAGGCCCGGCGCACGGCCTGCGTCTTGCCGGCATGCACACCTTGGATTCCTGCCGCATCGAAAAGGCGTACCGTCACTGGGGGCATGACATCACGGACGAGGACACCCCGCTCGAGGCCGGGCTCGGTTTTGCCTGCGCATTCGACAAGGCCGTGCCGTTTATCGGGCGCGACGCCCTGCTGCGCCAAAAGGAGCAGCGGCTCACGCGGCGGCTCGTCCAGTTCGCGCTGGAGGATCCCGCGCCCCTGCTCTATCACAACGAGCCGATCTACCGGGACGGGGAGATCGTGGGGCACATCGCCTCCGGCAATTACGGCCATACCCTGGGGCGGGCCATTGGGCTGGGCTACGTCAACCACCCCGACGGCATCACCGCGGAATTCATCCGGTCGGGAAGCTATGAGATCGAGGTTGCCTGCGAGCGAATTCCCGCCCGGGCGAGCCTCAGGCCCCTATACGATCCGGAAAACGAACGCATCCGGGGCTAGCGAGGCCGAAACCGGCCCTTCCGCCCGCCCGCGCCCTCACCGCCCCTTCCATCGCGAAACAGCCGGTGCGGCCGCTCAGCTACGTCATCGACGGCAAGCTGTAGACGGCGGGCTCGGGAACAGGCCCCGCTGCCGGGGCGGCAAACCCTTGGGGATCGGCCGGAGAGACCCGACCGGCGGATCCCCCGTTGACTTCACAGAATGGGGCGGGCGGTGTAGCCGAATTCCTCGGTGAGCCGGTTGGCTTCGCCGCCGGGCGCCCAGATCACAAGCGCGCGCACCGGGGAGGATGACTCGATGCTGTGGGCCACCTCGTCTTCGGGCCGCACGATACCGACCATCCCCGGCTCGAGAACATGCTTGTGGCCGTTCACCGTATGGCCCAGCCGGCCTTCGAGAACGTAGAATATTTCCACGCGGCCGTGGTGGTGTCCCCCGCCCTGCCCGTAACTCGTCGGAAGGAATATCTCGCCGATATCCAGCTCCGTTCCGCCCAGGTTCGCCTCCTCCACCAGCATGCGAATGCGGATGTCGCCTTTCTCCAGCATGCGAGTGCCGTGGGTTGACGCCTGATAGTTACTTTGCGCCGCAACGTTTACAGATATTCCGATCGCGAGCCCGGCCGCGAGGCCTGCGCCGGCAAAGAACCAGCCCTTCCAATGTCGTTTCATCGCGAGTGCCCGTTCGGGTTGAGAGAATCCAATGCTCGCAGCTGGCGAGCATGGCGTTTCGACATCGCGTCTTGCTGCGTCTTGCTCAGCAAAGTTGCACGGGCGATTTCGCTTGGCAATGGGCGCCCGTGCGCCGCAAAAAGGCTCGCCGCCGCCGATCATCTCGACCCAACGGCAGTCGGTAGGCCGCGTTCCTGAGGAACCCCGCAAAGCGGGGTGTCTCGAAGGGTGCGGGCGGCGTCACGGGCTCTTTCCGAGGCCTGTCCGGAACGACACAAATGCATTCCAACGGGTTTCTATTGGATTTGCGCTGGCGGGCAGGGGGATTCCGTACT
>JAPUJL010000189.1 GCA_027296185.1 SAR324 cluster bacterium
TCCGAAAAGCGAGCCGTCGATGGAGGGAGCCGATACGGGTGTGCGAATAGTATGCCGTGTAAGAAGCCACTACGCCACCGGATTGCGCTCGATCAGTTGCCGGGCGATCAGGATGCGCTGGAGTTCGTTGGTGCCCTCGCCGATGCAGAGCAGGGGGGCGTCGCGGTAGTAGCGCTCGAGGTTGAACTCCTTGGAGTAGCCGTAGCCGCCGTGGATGCGCATGGCGTCGAGGGAATTGGTGACCGCCGCCTCGCTGGCGAAGAGCTTGGCCATGCCGGCTTCCATGTCGCAGCGCTCGCCCCGGTCGTAAGCGGCGGCGGCGGATTGCACCAGCAGCCGCCCGGCCTCGACGCGGGTGGCCATGTCGGCCAGCATGATCTGGATGGCCTGGTGCTCGGCGATGGGCTTGCCGAAGGTCTTGCGCACCTGGGCATAGGCCACCGACTCTTCCAGGGCGACGCGGGCGATCCCGACGCCCCGGGCGGCGATGTTGATCCGGCCCAGCTCCAGCCCGCCCAGGGCGTGCTTCAGGCCCAGCCCCTCCTCTCCGCCGATGAGGCGGTCCGCCGGTACCGCATAGTCCTCGAAGACCAGCTCGGCGCTGTCGATGCCCTTGTAGCCCAGCTTTTCCAGCTTGCGGCCGACGATGAAGCCGGGTCCTTTCTCCGCGAGGAAGAGGCTCATGCCCCGGTGGCGCGGTTCGGCGGTGGGGTCGGTCTTGACCAATAGCGCGAAAATGTGCCCGTGGATGCCGTTGCTGATCCAGGTCTTGGTGCCGTTGATGACGTAATGGGAGCCCTCGCGCACGGCGGTGGTGCGGATGGCCTGGAGGTCGGTGCCGCAGTCCGGCTCGGTGAGGGCCAGCCCCCCGCGTAGTTCACCGGAGGCGAAGCGGGGCAGCCACGTGCGCTTTTGCTCTTCCGTGCCGAAGCGGCTGACCGCGGCGGCCATGATGAGGTGGGAATTGAAAATGCCGCTCAGGGACATCCACACCGCCGACACCCGCTCCACGATCTGTGCGTACAGGGTGGTGGAGAGCCCCAGCCCCTCGTACTCCTCGGGAATGGTGGCGCCGAAGAGCCCCAGCGCCTTCATCTGCTCGACCATCTCGGCGGGATAGACGTCGTCGTGCTCCAGCTCCCGCACGTAAGGCTTCACGTCGCGGGCGAGGAAGCGCTCCAGACTATCCAGTATGAGTGCGTCGTCCTGGGATGGCGTGTTCGTCATGTGCGAGGGGAGCGGCTTCGGCCCCGGCCAAGGCGTTGGCCACCAGGCGGGCGTCGCTGCATTCGTCCAGGGTGAGGATCAGGTCGCGGATGGATTCGGCGCGGCTCCGCGAGACGGCGAGGGTGGCGTTGTCCAGGTACTTGGCCTCGATTTCCGCCGCGGCGATGGGCCGGTCGCCCGCGCCCCGGTTTTTCTCCTCCCGGTGCACCAGCTGCCGCCCATCGCGGGTGGTGACGGCCACCTGGCCGGAATAATACTCCGGGAAGGGGAAGCTCGGGTCCTCGACGTAGTTCACCTTGGCCGCCAGAGCGAGAATGTCCGGGTCGGTCCACGATTCGCGGGTGAGCTCGGCCAGACCGAAGCGGCCGCGGGTGAGGCTGGCGGCGGTGATGTAGTGGACGCTGAACTGAGCGGCGTAGGCGCTGCTGGGCCGCTTCTTGTCCGCTTCCGGCTCGCAGATGGCCTTGACCACCTGCGGCGGCACGCTGACCTCGATGCGCTCCACGTCGGCGGGTTTGACCCCCTGCTCCCGGGCCAGGGCGATGGCCGCATCGGCACAGGCATGGGCGAAGTGGCAGGCGGGAAAAGGCTTCACGGCCACCCGGCCGATTTCCCAGGTTTCGCCCAGCCCCGCGGTGGCGCGGCCGTAATCCACGTCCGCCGCATATTCGCCCAGGTGGCTGGGGAAGAGGCCGAAGCGCCCCTCGTAGGCCGCGCGGGGGGCGATGTAACCCTCCTTGGCCAATGCCGCGGCGGTGATGGCGCCCGCTCCGGCCCAGCCGGGATGCATGCGCTTGGTCCAGGCGCCGTCCTGGATGAACTCCAGGCTTCCCGAGGCGGTGCTGAGGACGATACCCTGGGCCATGACCAACTGTTCGGGAGTCAATCCCAGCAGCCGCCCCGCCAACAGAACGCAGCCGAAGGCGCCCACCAGGCCGGTGGGGTGGAAGCCCACCTGATGAAAGCCCCCCTCGGTCACGGAGGCCAACCGGGTGGCCGTCTCGACGCCGATCAGGTAGGCGGTCAGCAGCGCCCGGCCGTCCGCGCCGGTCTTCTCCGCCACGCCCAGGGCGCAGGGGAAGGCGCTGGCGGTGGCGTGAATCGCACCGGGAGTGTGGGTGTCGTCGAAGTCCAGCCCGTGCACGAGCACCCCGTTCATCACCACCGCATCCCGCAAGGGCAGGCGTGGATTCATTCCGATCAGGGCATGACCGCCGCCTTCGCCCAGGGAGCTCAGTCCGGCCAGGGTCTTGCGCGCGAAATCCTCCCGGGTCGACGCGAGGGCGATGCCCGTGGCGTCGAGCATCAAGTACTTGGCGCGTTCCCGGACCGCCTCCGGAATCTCCTCGTATCTGAGCGAGGCAGCGAAGCGGGCCAGGTGTTCGGAAATCGGCGGGGCCGGCGCAGCGGAACTCATCGGGAGCACCTCGTGTGGTGAGCGAAAGCGGCAGGTTCCCGCTGGGCGCGCAACTGCGGGATCGGCGTTTCATCGTAGCCATAGCTGCCGTTGCCTTGTCAAATTGATGGCCCTCGTCAAATGAGGGCGGACGAGTTCGATTGCCGGCGGCATTTGCCGTCGGACCCCCATCTTTGTAGTTTCCGTTACAGTGTATCGAACCCAAGGCGGTCCAGCATCGGACCCGGGGGCTCAACTTCGGGGCAGGAGATCGAGATGAACGCAAAGCGCGCGGTGCCGCTTGCAGTGCTGCTGGTGGGGATGCTGGCGATCGGAGGGCTCTTCGGGTGTTCGCCCGCGATGCAAGTGAAACGGGTCTCGGCAGCGGAGGCGGCCTCCTGCGAGGAGTTGGGCTCCATCCGCGCTGTGCAGCTATTTCCCTACGGCCGCACCGGTCCCACGCCGTGGAAGGTGCGCCGCGATGCCCAAGTGATGGTCTGGGAGATGGGCGGCAACGCCTTGCGCACCACCCACCAGGACACCCGGGCGGTGGTCGGAAGCTATGAGATCGTCTACGAGGGCATCGCCCTCAAGTGCGACTTCGGCAACGCCTGATCGGGTCGGAATGGATTTCGGCACCGACCGCAGTGCCGGGATAGGCTCCCCCCACTCGCCGGGGCAAGGAGCGATCGCCGAGTCAATCCACCTGGGGGCCGGCACGCTCAACGATCGCCTCGAAGTCGCAGCCGGACGGGAGCGTGCCGAAAGCCCGGCCCCACTCG
>JAPUJL010000019.1 GCA_027296185.1 SAR324 cluster bacterium
TGGCGAAGATGAACAGCAGCCCCACGTTGAGGTCGGTGATCTGGAAGTGGACTTCGCCGATCGGCCCGGCAAAGGGAATCACCGCCCAGATGGCCATGGCGGAGACCATCACGAAGAAGGGGGCGATGGTAAACAGGAAGCGGTCGGCACCGGCCGGGACGGTGTCCTCCTTGAAGATGGACTTCAACCCGTCGGCCAGGATGTGAAACGCGCCATGGGCCGTCACCCCACCCATCACGGGCAAGTAGGCCCGGTTGGGGCCGATGCGGTCCTGCACCGCGCTCATCCACTTACGCTCCATGAGCGTCATCACGGTGCCCACCATCATCACGAAGCCGAGGATGAACACCAGGATCTTGAGGGTCGCCTGGACGATCGGGATCAGCAGAAATTCCATCGGGGCCTCGCTCAGCGCTCCAGCTCGCCGCCGATCATGTTGATCGAGCCGAAGATGGGGACGATATCCGCCACGTAGTGGCCCACGACCATCTCGGAGAGCGCCGCCACGAAATTGAAGCAGGGGGGGCGGCAGCGGCACTTGAGCGGCTGGCCGGAGCCGTCGGAGACGATGTAGAAGCCCACCTCGCCGTTGCCCCCCTCGACCGCCTGGTAGGCTTCCCCCGGCGGCGGCTGGGGTCCGTCCATCACCACCTTGAAGTGGTCGATCAGCCCCTCGATGCTGCCGTAGACCTCCATCTTGTCGGGCAGGGAGGCCCGGCGGTCGTAGTTCATGTAGTCGCCGGGGGGCAGCATCTCCGCCGCCTGGCGCACGATGCGGATGCTCTGCCGCATTTCTTCCACCCGCACCAGGACGCGGTCGAGGCAATCGCCCACCGTGCCCACGGGAATCTCGAAGTCCAGCTCCGGATAGACGGAATAGGGGTCCTCCCTCCGCAGGTCGTAGGGCACGCCGCAGGCCCGCAGCATGGGGCCGGTGAAGGCATATTCGATGGCCCGCTCCTTGGAGACGATGCCCACGCCCTGCATCCGGTCGATAAAGATCTTGTTGCGTAGCAAGAGCTTTTCACCCTCGTCCAGCACGCTCTCGACCATCTTCAGGCGCTCCTCGAGCATGTCGAGGAAGTGGTCGGGCAGATCGTTGGCGTTGCCGCCGATGCGGGTCCAGTTGGTGGTGAGCCGCGCGCCGGTCACCTCTTCCACCAATTCCCACAGGTATTCCCGCGCCTTGACGTACCAGATGAAGACCGACATGGCCCCCACTTCCATGGCCATCGCCCCCAGGCAGGTGAGGTGGTCGGTGATGCGGGAGAGCTCCGCCATGATTACCCGCGCGAACTCGGCGCGGCGCGGCGGCTCGATGCCGAACAGCTTCTCCACCGTCATGGAGTAGCCGATGTTGTTGATCAGCGGCGAGACGTAGTTCAGCCGGTCGGTGTAGGGGATGATCTGGATGTAGTTGGAGTTCTCGCACTCCTTCTCGAAGCCCCGGTGGAGATAGCCGATGTCCACGTCGACGGAGACGACCACCTCGCCGTCCAACTCGGCGTGCATGCGGGTGATGCCGTGCATCGCCGGGTGCTGGGGGCCGATCTCGATCACCATCGGCTCCGCGCCGAGGTCCGGCTCGCCCATTCGTCTGGGGCTGGCTTCGGTCATGCCGTTCGCCTCGTTTCCGTCGTTTCGTCCGTCTGGCCCGGCACGGGCCGTCTCAATCCTGGGCCGGCTCTTCGGGCGGGCCCCCGTCCCCGTCCTCGGCCGGGGTGGGGTACTCGACCACCATCTCGTAATCGTGCCGCTCCTGCACGGCGCGCAGCGGCACGAGGGGCTGCTGCACGTGATAGTCGTAGTCCTTGCGCAGGGGATGGCCCTGGAACTCTTCGTACAACAGCAGCCGGCGCAGGTCCGGATGGCCGGCGAAGTGGATGCCATACATGTCGTAGCACTCCCGCTCGTACCAGTTGGCGGCCACCCACAGCCCGGAGATGGTATCGACCTCCTCCGCCCCTTCCTCCAGGGGCACCTTGATCCGCAGGCGGTGGTGGAGGGTGATGGACTTCAGGTGCACCACCAACTCGAAGCGCGGCGCGCGCGGCAGGTAATCCGCCGCCGTCAGGTCGATCATCATGTCGAAGGCGCAGCGCGGGTCTTCCTTGAGAAAGCGGAAGACCTCCAGCATCCCCTCGCGGCGAATGATCACCGTCTCGTCGCCGTGCTGGCAATGGTGGTCCACCACGGAATTCGCGAAGGTGGACCGCAGCAACGCGGTCAGCTCCGGCGGAGAATCGGCCGGAGCGGCGGCTTCGGGCTGCGCGGCGCCTTCGGGGGGCGGGGTCGCTTCGGACATGGATTCGGGTGCCGGGTCGGAGATCGCGGTATTCGGAAAGGCGGCGGCGCGGCTCAGTCGCGGCTGAGCAGCAGCTCTTCCTTGCTTTGCCGGGGATTGATGCCCGTCATGCCGCGCGGACCCTCGTCCTGGATCAGGCGCTGGAGTTCCACCAGCCCGTCCAGTACCGCCTCGGGGCGAGGCGGGCAGCCGGCGATGTACACGTCCACCGGGATCACCCGGTCGATTCCCTGCACCACGGCGTAGTTCTGATAGAACCCGCCGGAAGCCGCGCAGGCGCCGAAAGCCACCACCCATTTGGGTTCGGCCATCTGCTCATAGACCCGCTTCAGCACCGGCGCCATCTTGTGATTCACCGTCCCCACCACGAACAACAGGTCCGCTTGGCGAGGCGAGAAGCGCGGAATTTCCGCGCCGAACCGGGCCCCGTCATAGTGGGCGCCGTAGACCGCCATGAATTCCATGCCGCAGCAGGCGGTCACGAAGGGATATTGGAACAGGGAGAACTTGCGGGACCAGTTGATCACCGCGTCCAGTTTGGTCGTGACGAAGGCCGGGTTGAGGCTGTCCTTTATTCCCATTCCAGGGCTCCTTTCTTCCACGCATAGGCGAGCCCCAGTGCCAGAACCACGAAAAAGACCAACAGTTCCGAAAAGCCGAACCAGCCCAGCTCCCGGAACTGCACCGCCCACGGGTAGAGGAACACCACTTCCACGTCGAAGATCAGGAAGATCATGGCGACCAGGTAGAACCGCACACTGTAGCGCTTGAACCCGGAGCCCTCGGACGGCATGCCCGATTCGAAGGGCATCCGCTTGGTTTCCGTATCGAGCTTGGGGCCGAGGAACATCCCCATCAACGTGAACAACCCGGCGACGCCCAGGGCCAACCCGATCACGATCAGGACGGGCGCGTATTGCTCGGCTAGCATGCGGGCCGGCTCGGAAGCGGGTTGCGGGGACGGAAATGTCCAGTGATAACGGTCACCTACAGGCCGATTTCGTTCCATAGGCTAACACAATTCCCCGCCTTGTCAACGCGGCGGCGGGGTGCCGGGTTCCCTCAAATGCCCAGCCTAGGCGGGATTACGGGACGCCAGCCATCCGGTCTCGGCTACTCGCCATCCACGGCCAGCGCCTCGGCCACCACTTCGACCAGATGCTTGGGCTCGCGGCCCGTCGCGTGGCGAATCTGCTGGCGGCAGCCCTTACGCCGGCGGGCCGTGGGTCACACTAAAGTACGCCTCGGTAGACGGCGTCGACATCGAGCGTGAGTCCGACGCTGCCGAAGGTGAGCCGATCGCCGGCGGCATGG
>JAPUJL010000190.1 GCA_027296185.1 SAR324 cluster bacterium
TGGGCCGCCATGGCGACCAGCCGCTTGCCCTCCCGCTCCGCCGTCCGCTTGGCCTGCTCCTTGATGTCCCGAGCCAGCGCCGCCGCCTCGCTCTTGGCCTCCTCCTCCGCCCGGCGGAGGACCTCTTGCCGGGCGGCGTCCTTGCCCATGCCACTGATCCGCTCGAGCTTCTCGCGCTGGGTGCGCAACATCGTGTCGAGCGCCTTTTTCTCCTTGGCCACGGCCACTTCCTGCTCCACGATGTGTTCCAATTTGGACACCACCGTCTCTTCCTGGTGGGTGAGCTGCTCGGCCCGACGCTCCAACGCCCGCTCGCGGTCTTCGGCCCGGCGTTCCTGGTGTTTGAGATCCTCCCGGCGCCGCTCCGAATCACGCTCCGCTTCCTCCCGCATCCGCAGAGCGTCTTCCTTGCCGGCCAGGACGGCGGCCGTCTTGGCGGACTCGGCGTCCTTCCGCGAACCGGCGATCAGCTTATCCGCTTCGCGCCGGGCCGCGACTTCGATGCCGGTCGCCGACCGGTGCTGCTTCCGAATGTAGAGTTGGATGCCAACGATGGCGGCCACCAGGCCAACGAACGCTCCCCCGAGTAGGGAAGTCAGGAGCGATTGGGACATGTGATCTATCTCCAAACACGGAGCGCGGCTCCGTGGGATCTTCAGGATGTTCGGGCGTACGCCCCCTTGGCCCGCCGTCCCCGCTTGGCTGGCGGCAGCAGCCGGGCAATCCCGTCGGCCAGCGCGCCGATGCGTGCCGCCGCGTTACTATCGCCCTGTCGCGCTTGGAACAATTCGTCGGTAATCGACAGGGCCGCCAGCATGGCCGCCTTGTGGGTATCGGCCATCGGTACCTTTTCCCTCACCCGTGCCAGGGCTTCATCGACGTAAGCAGCGACCGCAATGGTGTATTCCGGCGAATGCTCGGACCGCACGGTGAATTCCTCGCCGCCGATCGTCACCCGAACCGCGTGTTTCTCGCTCATGAGGCCTCGTCCACGGTATCCCGTTCCAGGAACGCCAGTCGCTCGATGAGGATTGCGACCTTCTGGCGGGCCGCGTCGACGCGCCGGCGAAGATCCCGGTTTTCCGCCTCCAGCCCTAGAATCCGCTGGCGGGACTCTATCAACTCCGGGCCGCCGAGCGCTCCGCTCTCGTCCCTGCCCCGGGCCAACTCGGCCTCGGCCTTGAGAGTGCGGCGGCGCCACGACGAGGCTTCTTCACCCACGTGCCGAACGAGTTGTTCCAGTTCGGCGAGGGCGGGGGTATCGGGCCGCTGGTAGTTCACGAGTTCACTCCTCAGCCGCGCCGCCGTCAACTGCACGGGGCGCCACACCAACCTGCTGTTGCACCGCCTGCAGGATCCGTCTGAACGCCTTGTCCACCTCCGCGTCCCTCAGCGTGCGCTCGGGGTCGCGGAAGGTGAGCCGGAACGCCACGCTCCGGCTGCCGGCGGGGAGGTCTCCCCCGCGGAACTCGCTCAGGACCTCCACCGACTCCAGCCGGGTCCCGCGAGTGGCCCTGATGGCCGTCTCCACCGCCTCGGCCGTGGCGTCCTGGTGCAGCACCAGGGACACGTCGCGGGTGGACCCCGGAGTTTCCGGAAGAGCCCGGTAGCGCTGCGATTGGCGTTCGGCCGGATCGAGCACCACCTCGAAACCGTATACCGGAGCCGCCCACGGCGGGGCATCGGCGTCGATCCGCTCGGTGCGGCCCACCACCGATCCAGCGGCAGACACTGCAACCCACGAGCCCCCTTCAACTTGCACTGTTGCCGCCGGATTCGCCAGGGCCACGGCCCGCCGGAACAGGGCCGCCACATCCCACTGGTCACAGTCGCCGGAGTGGCCACCATCGGTCCAGTGCCGCGGGTGCCGGCGACCGCTGATGAGCCCCGCCACGTGGATCTCCTCCTCGGGACGCTCCCCGGGACCCGCCATCCGGAACACGGTCCCCACCTCGAAGAGCCGTATGTCCCGGACGCCTTGGGCCCAGTTCCGCTCCACCTCCCGCACCAGGCCCGGGATCAGCCGCCGCCGGAGGAAAGCCTCCTCGGCCGACAGCGGGTTGAGCAGCGGGACGCTCTCTGCACCCTCTCCCCGGTGCATCGGCATGGTCACTACCTCGTACAACCCCTCGGCCGACAGTCCCCGGCGAACGGCCCGGGCTGCCACATCGCTCGTGGCATCGGGGAGGCTCCCCACCCGGAAGGGACGAAGCTCCGAGGAGAAATTCTGGTAGCCATGCATCCGCGCGACCTCCTCCACCAGGTCGATTTCCTCCCGCAGATCCGGTCGCCAGCCGGGCACGTCCACAGCCATGCGGCCATCGTCGGGCTTGGACACGACCGTGGCGCCGATGGCCACCAAATATTGCTCCAGCGCTTCCCAGGGAATCTCCTCACCCAGCACCTGCCGAACCCGTGCCGGGCGAAGGAAAATCCGCGGCGGATTGGTCGGCTCGGGCCAGACGTCGACCGGATCGCCGTCGAGCGTGCCGCCCGCGGTCGCCAAAATGATCTCCAGACAGCGACGCAGCGCGTCGGGGGCGGCCCAACGATCGACCCCCCGCTCGAACCGGAAGCTGGCGTCGGTGCTGAGCCCCAGAGTGGAGCGCGTTCGCCGTATCCGGGACGGCTGGAAACTGGCGCACTCCAGAAAGATGTCCCTGGTGCTGTTGCGCACCTCGGTCGTCTCCCCGCCCATGACCCCACCGATGCCGATGGCGCCGTCCTCGTCGGCGATCACCGTCATGTCGCCGTCGACGGTGCGCTCCGTGCCGTCGAGCGTCAGCACCGTCTCCCCGGCGACCCCCCGGCGGGCGATCACCGCGGGCCCGTGCAGGCTGGTGAGGTCGTACGCGTGCAACGGCTGTCCCAATTCCATCAAGACGTAGTTGGTGGCGTCGACGATGTTGTTGATGGAGCGGGTTCCCACCGCTTCGAGCCGGCTCCTGAGCCACTCGGGCGACGGCCCCACGGTCAGGCCCCGGATCACCGCGCCGAGAAAACGGGAGCAACCTTCCGGGTCTTCGATGGCGACGCGTACCCCACCGGTGGTGCCTTCGGCCCCATCGGCCCTGACGGGTGCCGGCACCGATGGGTAATCACCCTCGATGGCAGGCAGGCGGAACTGGATGCCGTAGCCCGCAGCCAGCTCACGCGCCACGCCCTTGTGCCCCAGGAGGTCGGGTCGGTTGGGCGTGACATCGATCTCTAGGCACTCGTCGTCCAGCGCCATGGCCTCCAGGAAACCGGTGCCCGGATCGGCATCGGTGGCGAGTTCCATGATACCGCCGGCGTCCTCTCCCAACTCCAGTTCCTTGGCGGAGCACAGCATCCCGTAGGATGTTAGGCCCCGGATCTTGCGCTTCTCGATGGTGAAGCCGCCGGGCATGACCGTCCCCACCCGGGCAAACGGATAGCTCTTCCCGGCCTCGACGTTGGGTGCCCCACAAACCACCTGGTAATCGTCCTGGCCGTCGAACACCGTGCACAAGCTCAACCGGTCCGCGTCCGGATGTGGCTGGGTGTCCTTCACCAGCCCCACGACCAGCCCCGACAGAGCCGCATGACTCCGCTCCACCGAGTCGACCGGCGCGCCGAGCATGGCCAGTCTCTCGGTGAGGTCGTGGGTGTCGAGCGGTTGCCTGAGGAAGGCTTCGAGCCATTTGCGGGAAATGTTCATATTCAGTAATCAGTGATCAGTGATCAGTAATTCGCTATTGGCATCGGAAATGGGCTGTTCTCCATCGCCCAACGCCCCGCGTCCCACGTCCCACGTCCTACGTCCTACGCCCTGCGCACTCATCGCCCACCGCACACCGCACCCCGCACCCCTCCCTACTCCCCGAAGTGCGACAAAAACCTCATATCCCCTTCAAACAACATCCGTATGTCGGGAATACCGTACCGCAGCATGGTGATTCTATGAGGGCCCATGCCGAAGGCGAACCCGGTGTAGCGCTCGGGGTCGACGTCGCAGCTCTTTAGCACGTTGGGATGGACCATGCCGCACCCCAGAATCTCCATCCAGCCCGAGCCCTTGCACGCGCGGCACCCGGATCCGCCGCACAGAAGACAACCGATGTCCATCTCTGCCGAGGGCTCGGTGAAGGGGAAGAACGACGGCCGGAACCGCACCTTCGTGTCGGGGGAAAAGAACTCGTGGGCAAAGTGGATCAGAGTCGCTTTCAGGTCGACGAAGGTGATGCCCTCATCTACCGCCAGCCCTTCGATTTGGGAAAAGGCCGGTGCGTGAGACGCATCGAAGGTGTCGTTGCGGTAGCAGGTACCGGGAATCACCACCCGGACAGGGGGCGGGGATGCCTGGAGGGTACGGATCTGAACCGGCGACGTGTGGGTGCGCAGCAGCATCCGCTCACCCTCGGGCGGGTCGCCGCCGACGTCGAGGTAGAGCGTGTCGTGCATGTCCATGGCCGGGTGGTCCGGCGGGAAGTTGAGGGCACCGAAGTTGAGCCACTCGGTTTCCGCCTCGGGCCCCACCGCCACGGCGAATCCCAGACGATGGAAGATCTCCACGATCTCATCGATGACCCGGGTCACCGGGTGGATGCCGCCGGACCAGGTGGTACGGGCCGGCATGGTGAGGTCGACGTCGTCCTCCTGCGACCGGACGGCCTGCGACAGCGTCCGGCGCCGCGCCTCGAAGGCGGATTCGAACCGCTGCCTCAGCTGATTGAGTTCCGCCCCGAAGGTGCGACGTTCCTCGATGGGGAGTTGGGAGATCGACTTGAGCGCGGCCGTCAGCAACCCGGCCTTCCGGCCGAGGACGTGGACGTGTTCCCGCTCGAGCGCGGCCTCGTCCATCGAGTCGACGCCGGCGAGTCGTGCCTGGAGTTGTTGCACCACATCGTGTCGGGTCGTGGGCATGCGCTGCTCGGTGGACTGGGGGTGATACCCTCGTGGGGCCCTCCGCTCGCGCGGTCGGCCCCACGGTGGGCCCGGCCAGCGGGGGTGCCGTCCGGGCCGAGCATCCGGAAGCGCGACTACTGGGCGCTCTTGGCGACCTCGGCGATCTTGGAGAACGCGTCGGCGTCGCGCACGGCCAGGTCGGCCAGCACCTTACGATTGATGTCGACGCCGGCCTTGCGCAGCCCGTTCATCAGCCGGTTGTAACTCAACCCCTCGATGCGAGCAGCCGCGTTGATGCGCGTGATCCACAGCCGCCGGAAGTTGCCCTTCTTCTTGCGGCGGTCGTGATAGGCGTAGGCCAGACCGCGCTCCACGTTTTCCTTGGCGGACTTGTAGAGCTTGCTGCGGCCGCCGCGCGCCCCTTTGGCGGCCTGCATGATCTTCTTTTTCCGGGCGTGATGGGCGACGCCGTTCTTTACTCGTGGCATGAGGCCTCCCTACGCCTGAAGCAGTTTGCTGACACGCCGGAAATCGGCCGAACTCACCAGCGCAGACTTCTTGAGCCGGTTCTTCCGCTTGCGCGTCTTCTTGGTCAAAATGTGCGAATGGTTCGCGTGGAAGCGCTTGAGCTTCCCCGACCCGGTCTTGGTAAAGCGCTTGACCGCGGCGCGTTTCGTTTTCTGTTTCGGCATACTCTATTCTCCTCCGCTCCATCCTCACGGCCCCCGGGCCGGTGGACGTCGGCGTTACTTACTGCTTATGGGCCCGATGACCATCGTCATGTTGCGGCCTTCGAGTTTCGGCATCATCTCGATCTTACCCACGTCCGCCAGCGTCTCCGCCACACGATCGAGCACTGCCCGTCCGATGTCCACGTGCGCCAACTGCCGCCCACGAAACATCATGGTCACCTTCACCTTGTTGCCGTCGCCAAGGAACTCGCGGGCGTGACGAGTCTTGAAATCGAAGTCGTGATCGTCGATGCCCGGCCGGAACTTGACCTCCTTGAGCTGGATCACGTGCTGCTTCTTCTTGGCGGCCTTGGCGGCCTTGGCCTCCTCGAACTTGAACTTGCCGTAGTCCATGATCTTGACCACGGGAGGGCGGGCCTTGGGAGAGACTTCGACAAGGTCGAGCCCCCGTTCGTCGGCGGCTGCCAGCGCTTCTTCGATAGGAAGCACGCCGAGCTGCTCCCCCGTCTCTGTGATGACCCGAACCGGACTGATGCGTATTTGCCGGTTGACCCGGGTTCGCTGTTCACGTGGTACGGCCAGTGGTGTTTCTCCTGAAGAAGGCAATAAAAAAGGACACCCAACGCCGGATGTCCTGTCGCCCGAGAAGGCACCATGCCCCTCCGGCAGTCTTTCCAGGACCCGGCCGCTCTGACACCGCGTCAGGCTAAGGGTGGAGGCCATGTCCGGCCCCGCTTCTTGTCCGGCAGGAAACTACCCCGGTAGGCTCACCCTGTCAACCGAACCGCGTCCGCCAGTTCCAACCCGCGTGAACCCTCAACTACCCGCCCCATAAGTACTTCGGGGTCGTGCTCGAACAGCAGCAGCCACCCCTCCGCGGCCGCCCGGCCGAGCACGTCCCGCTTGGTTTCGAGGGTTGTCAGCGGCTCCAGATCGTACCCCATGATCCAGGGCAGCGGGAGATGGGCCGAGGTGGGCGCCAGGTCACCCAGGAACAAGGCCGTATCCCCTCCATCGCTCACTACCACAGACTGGTGATACGGTACGTGCCCCGGCGTGACCAGCACCGAGAGACCCGGTAGCACGTCCGACGGCCCGTTCAGCAGCCGCCACCGATCGGCCTCGGCGACGGGATCGAAATTCGGAGGGAAATAGCTTGCGCGGGTCCGCTCGTTGGCGCGCCGGGCGAACTCCAGTTCGCCCCGTTGAACGACGTAGGTGGCA
>JAPUJL010000191.1 GCA_027296185.1 SAR324 cluster bacterium
CATCAGGTTGGTCTGGTAACCCAGGGGCGTGGCGAAGCTGGCCGAGGCGCCGATCATGATCGTGATGGCGAAGGGCATGAAGCTCACCCCCAGGTCGCCCGCGGCGGCGAACGCGATGGGGAACACCAGCACCGCGGCGGCGATGTTCGTGATCAGCTCGGTGAACAGCATGGTCAGGCCGCAGACGACGGCCAGCACCAGCCAGGGATGGGGACCCGCCGCGCCGATCAGGGCCGAGGCCACCATCTGCGCCAGCCCGGTGGCATCGACGGCCCGGCCGATGCCCAGGGCCGCGGCGATGACGATCAGTACCTGCCAATCCACGCTGCGCCGGGCGACGGTGCCCGTCACGCAGCGGGTGATGAGCATCAGCCCCGCGGCCAGCATGGCCGCCTCGAGCAGGGAGAGCCACCCCAAGGCCGCGGTGGCGACCATGGCCGCCAGGATGCCCTGGGCCACCCACCCCCGCTCGTAGCGGGGCGGAGGGCCGCCCTCCATGCGGCTGACCAGGAAGAAGTCCCGGGAGTTGCGCTGCTGATCGGCGAAGGAGGGATGTGCCTCCAGCAGCAGCGTGTCGCCGGACTGCAGCACGATGTCGCCGATCTTCTGGTTCAGGCGGTGGCCGCTCCGGGCCACGGCGATGATCGCGGCGTTGTAGATGGAGCGGAATCGCCCCTCGCGCACCGTCTTGCCGATCAGGGGGTGGGTATTGGAAACCACCGCTTCGACCAGGGTGCGGCGGGAACGGGGCGCATCGAGCTTGAACACCTGATCCGTGGCGAGGGTGAGCCCGTGGATCTTCTGCAGGTCCACCACCGAATCGACCACCCCCACGAACACCAGCCGGTCGTTGGCGGCGAGCCGTTCCTCCGGACCCACGGCGGCCAGCACCTCCCCGTTTCGGTCGATCTCCATGAGGTAGGTGCCGTGTAAATGCCGCAGTCCGGCTTCCTCGATCGTCTGGCCCACCAGCGGGCTCCCCGGCTCGACCATCATCTCCAGGGTATACTCGCGGAGGTCGTCCAGCCGGCTGATGGCCGGCCGGCGGTCGGGCAGCACCACCCGGCCGAAGAGCAGCAGGTAGGCCAGCCCGAGCAGGGTGCAGGGCAGCCCCACCGCCGCGATATCGAACAGGCCCAGCCCTCCTTCCGGCAGTCCCCGGGCCGCCGAATCTCCGGCGCCCTCCGCGGCGGCGGAGATGAGCAGGCCGTTGACCACGAGATTGGTGCTGGTGCCGATCAGGGTGCAGGTGCCGCCCAGAATGGCGGCGTAACTCAGGGGAATGAACAGCCGCGAGACCGAGAGCCCCCACTGGCGCGCCCAGTCGTTGATCGCCGGGATGAACATGGCCACCACGGGCGTGTTGTTGAGAAACGCGCTCAGCGCCGCCACGGGCACCACGATCTTCAGCTGGGCCTGGGCGATGGAGCGGGGCCGGCCCCACCACCGCTGGGCGATGCGCTGGATGGCGCCCGTCTCCCGCAGTCCGGCGCCCACGACGAACAGGATGGCCACGGTCACCATGCCCGGATTGGACAGCCCCGCCAGCGCCTCCGCCGGTGTCAGCACGCCGCTCACCAACAGCAGCGTCAGCCCGCCCACGAGCACGATGTCCGGCGGGATGTGGGTGAAGACCAGCAGCCCGAGCACCATCGCCAGCACCGCAAGGGTCGTCCAGGCTTCCCAGGCCACCGTTCAGCCTCCTTCTGTCTCGAATCGGTTGAACCGCGGGGGATTCCGCCGCCCTCTGGTGTAGCACGCCCCACCGGGTTCGGAAATCGGCGCCGGTGGGCCGAGGGCGTCCCGCTATGCCGCCGCGCCCTTCGAGACAGGGCCGCCTTGCATTTCCGCGGCGGGGTAATATATTCGGGAGCGTGGCCGGGGGACGCCACCGGACGCGGCCGGATTTGGCGAAGGGGCCGGGCCGGAAATTCGCCACTAGGGCAGGAGAGCGGTCATGGCGGAACCCCTGCGCATCGCCCACTACCTCAACCAGTTCTTCGGCGGGATCGGGGGGGAGGACCAGGCGGACGCCGGCGTCACCGCCGCCGAGGGACCCATCGGCCCGGGCAAGGCCCTCCAGCAACTCCTGGGCGGCGCGGCCACCATCGCCGGCACCATCGTCTGCGGCGACAACACCTTCAACGAACGCACGGACGAGGCGCTCGCCGAAATCGAGGCCCACCTGAAACGGATCGATCCCGACGTGGTCGTGGCCGGGCCCGCCTTCAACGCCGGCCGCTACGGCCTGGCCTGCGCGCGGGTGTGCATGGCCGCCCAGGCCCTGGGCATTCCCGCGGTCACCGCCATGCACCCGGAGAACCCCGGTGCGGTCAGCCACCGGGCCCACGTGCTCGCCGTGCCCACCAGCGAGAGCGCCGCCTCCATGAACGAAGCGCTGGCCGGCGTGGCGCGGCTGGCCCTGAAGCTGGGCCGGGGCGAAGCCCTCGGGTCCGCGGAGGAAGAGGGCTACCTGCCCCGGGGGTTGCGGAAGGTACACGACCGTGGCCGGCCCGGATATGCCCGGGCGCTGGATATGCTGCTGGCGAAGCTTCACGGCGAGCCGTTCGTCACCGAGGTGCCGATCCACGCGCCGGAGCGCGTGCCCCCCGCGGCGCCCTTGGGCGATCTGACCCAGGCCACGATCGCCCTGGTCACCACCGGCGGGCTGGTGCGCAAGGGCAACCCGGACCGGCAGGTCTCCTTCAACGCCACGCGCTACTACCGCCATTCCGTGGCGGAACTGAAGAGCCTCGGCGAGGAAGGCTGGGAGGCCTACCACGCGGGCTACTTCAATCATATCGTGAACACCAATCCCAACTACATCCTGCCCCTGAACTTCATGCGCGAACTGGAGCACCGCGGCGCGGTGGGGCAGGTGTATGAATGGATCTACGCGCTGCCCGGAGTCTCGACGCCCGTGGCCACGGCCATCGAGATGGGGCTGAGCATCGCCGAGGATTTGCGCCAAGGGGGGGTGGACGGCGTGCTGCTCGTGGCCACGTGAGGCACCTGCAATCGTTGCGGTGCAACGATCGCAAAGGAAATCGAGCGGGTGGGGATTCCCGTCGGCATGATCTCGGCGATCTACGATCTGGCCCTGACCACCGGTGCCAACCGGGTGGTCCGCGGGGCGCGCATCGAACACGTGTGCGGCGATCCCCACCTGGGTCCGGAGAAGGATTACGCTTACGGCCTGCAGATCGTGCGGACGGCCCTGGCCGCCACCTGTACCGAGGTGGCGGGGCCGACCCTGTTCGTCCCGGACGAGACCCCGCTGCCGCCCCTGCCCCAGGAGACCGGCCGTGCGTCTTGAAATCGGCACCTTCCCCGTCCGCGAGGCACGCTTCGGGCGCGAGACCCGTTACCGGGGCGGCGTACTGGAGGTAGACCGCGCCGCCCTGATCCAGGCGGTGCGGAAGGATTCCCGCATCGCCGAGGTGGAGTTGGAGTTCGCCTATCCGGGCGAATCGGTGCGCATCTGGCCCATGCGCGACGTGATCGAGCCGCGCATCAAGGTGGAAGGACCCGGGGTGACCTACCCCGGGGCCTGCGGGCGCGCCATCACCACCGTCGGCTCCGGGCGCACCCACCGCCTGAGCGGCATGGGCATCGTGGAGGTGTCCAGCGTCAACTGGCACGATGCGGGCGGGGATTTCGTGGAGACCTTCCTGGATATGTCCGGCCGTTACGGCCAGATGTATCCCTATGCCAAGCTGAACCTGCTCTGCCTGGTGGTGGAGGCGGATACGGCTCTGGGCATCGAGGCCCAGAACGACGCGGTGCACAAGGCCGCCCTGACCGTCAACGACCGCGTGGCCGCCGCGGTGCGCGAGCTGGAGCCGCCGGAGAGCGAAACGTTCGAGCTGGCGGGGGTGGACCCGGCCCTGCCCAAGGTGGTCTACATCTGGTGC
>JAPUJL010000192.1 GCA_027296185.1 SAR324 cluster bacterium
TTGACCACGCCGTACGGATCCAGCTCGTAGTCCCGCACGGCCAACTCGACGAAATATGCCTTCGACAAGGGCGCACTTCTCCCATAAGTTGTGGCAGCGCTAGGGGAGACGATCGGCAAACCGCCGGCGATGGGTCGAACCGGCCATGGCTCCCGCACAGCGGTCAAATCAGCGAGGGTTCACCGTATGGACAAGGAAAGACTGAGTCAATTCGCGGAAAAAGTGTTCGTCGACCTGGCCGGTACCATGACCGCCGGAATGGCCTACCTGGGGGTCGCCACCGGACTGTTCCAGGTCATGGCGGGCCGGGGCCCCCTGACGATCGACGCCGTCACCGAGGCCAGCGGGCTCCAACGGCGCTACGTCGAGGAGTGGCTGGGCGGCATGGCGGCGGGCGGCTACCTGGATTACGATCCCGCCCAGGGCACCTTCGCCCTGCCGGAGGAGCACGCCTACCTCCTCGCATCGGAAGGTACGGACCACTACGTGGGTGGCTTGTACTATGCCGTCCTGGGGAATCTGAGCGTGGGGCCGCGGGTAGCGCGGGCCTTCCGCGAGGGCGGTGGGGTGCCCTTCGACGATTTTCCCGAGGAATTTCTGGTCGGGTTGGACCTGATGAATCGGGGCGCCTACGACCGGCGGTTGGTCGGCGAATGGCTGCAGCAAATGCCCGATGCCGTCAAGGCCTTGGAGAGCGGCGGCAGCAGCCTGGACGTGGGTTGCGGCGTGGGGCGGGTCTCCCTCAATTTGGCCCGGGCCTACCCCAACTCGCGATTCGTCGGGGTCGACGTACACGGCGATTCCATCGCCGGCGCCCGCGCCGCAGCCGAGGCGGAGACGGAGACTGTGGGCGGGCGGTTGACCTTCGTCCGCGGCAGCCTGGAGGCTCTGGAGCCGGGCGCCACGTTCGACCTGATTACCGCCTGCGACTGTGTCCACGACTTCGCGTCGCCGGAGGAGACCCTGGGCATGATCCAGGAGCGGCTGGCACCGGGCGGATCGCTGCTGGTGATCGAGCCGAAGGTGGCCGACAAGCTGGAGGACAACATCAACTCCATGGGGGCGATGTTCTACGGGTTCAGCCTGTTTCACTGCATGACCCAGTCTCTCGCCCAGGGCGGCCCGGGACTGGGAACCTGCATGGGCCCCGCGCGCACCGAAGCGCTCATGCGTCAGGCCGGCTTCACGCAGTTCCGCGCGCTGACCATCCGCAGCCGGGTGAATCTATTCTACGAGGTGAAGGCGTAGGGGCTGGATCTGGGCCGATTCTGGCGGGCGCCGAGCGTCAGCGGCCGGATCGCGGCGCACTTCCCGCGCGAGGCGCAACGAGTCAGAGAAAGCGCAGGACGGCCCCGCCAGGTTCGGCACCCGTCGCTTCGGTGGCGCCGTCCGCTGCGGTGAGTTCCGCCTGAGCGCCGAGCGGAAAGGCCAGATTGCGCTCGCCATGACCGGCGGGCAGTCCACCCAGAACGGGGAAGGTCGCATCCCGGAACAGATCCCGCAGCACCTCCTCCAGCAATCCCGGCTTGCTCCCCTGGCATCCGTCCAGGTCGCCGAAGACGATCGCCCGCAGCCCCTCCAGCTGCCCCGCCTGCCGCAGCTGGGTGAGCATCCGGTCCACGCGGTAGGGCGCCTCGTTCACGTCTTCGAGAAACAGGATCGCCCCGGCGGATTCGGGTTGCCAAGGGGTTCCCACCAGCGAGACCCACAGGGTGAGGTTGCCGCCCAGCACCGGGCCGCGCACCGGCTCGCCGCTGAGTTCCCCGCCGCTCAGGGAATCGAGCGGAAAGGCCGGGCGGTAGCCCTCGTCGAACAGCAGGCTGCGCAGGGCGGCGACGTTCTCCTCCCGGCCGAGCACCGCCGGGGCATCGGGGGAATCCAGGCAGGGGCCGTGGATGCACTGGATTGCGGCCACCTTGTGCAAGTAGCCGAACAAGGCCGTGACGTCGCTGAACCCCACCACCGGCTTCGGCGGAGCCGCGGCGATACGGGCCGAATCCAGCAACGGCAACAGGCGGGTGGCGCCGTAGCCCCCCCGGGCCAGGAACACCGCCCGGACCTCCTCGTCCAGATAGGCGCGCTGAAATTCCTCCGCCCGCTCGGCGTCGGTGCCGGCGAAGTAGAGGTGGCGCCGTTCCTCGGCCGGCGGCGGTTCCACCGCCAACCCCCAGCTTTCCAAAAGGCGCACCGCGGCGGGAATTTGGGAGGTGGGCGAGTGCCCCCGATGGCTGCCGGGCCACACCATGGCCACCCGGTCGCCCGGCCGCAGCAGTGGAGGGCGGCGCAGCGCGGCGGGCCGATCCGATCGGGCCGCTCCCTCGTGCGTGGCGTGGCGGTCCGCGAATTTATCTGAGTGCCGCACGCCTATCCCTCGAGGGCCTGGGTGAAGTCGGCGATCAGGTCGTCCACGCTTTCCATCCCCACCGATAGCCGCAGCATCCCCTCGCCGATGCCCAGGGCCTCCCGCTGCTCGCGGGTCATGCGCCGGTGCGTGGCGTAGCGCGGCTCGACGATGAGGGATTCGATTCCGCCCAGGCTCGGTCCCAGGCAGACGTGCCGCAGGCGGCTCACCACGCGGTCCGCCCGGTCGCCGCCCCCCTTCACCTCGAAGCCGATCATGGCGCCGTAGCGCCGCATCTGCCGCTCGGCCAGGGCGCGCTGCTCGGGCTCGGCCAGGGCGGGAAATTGCACCCGTTCCACCTGGGGGTGGCTGACGAGAAACTCGGCCAGGCGCTCCGCGTTGTCGCAGTGGCGCTCCATGCGCACGGCCAGCGTCGCCAGGGAGCGGGAGAAGAGCCAGGCGCTGTGAGGGTCGATCACGCCGCCGAAGACGTAGCGGGTGTTGTGGACGCCGTCCATCCATTCGGCGGCGCCCGTGGCGGCGCCCATGATCAGGTCGCTGTGACCGCACAGGTACTTGGTAGCGCTGTACACCACGCCGTCGATGCCCCAGTCCAGGGGCCGCTGGAGGTAGGGCGTGGCCAGGGTGTTGTCGAAGATCAGCGCCGCGCCGTGACGCCGGCCGATCTCCCCCATCCGCTCCAGGTCCACGATCTTCAGCATGGGATTGGTGGGAGACTCGAAATAGATCGCCTTGGTGTTGGGCTGCAGCGCCGACTCCAATCCGGCGTAGTCGTTGGTGTCCACCCAGGTGACGGCCACGCCGTAGCGGGGCAGGACGTTGGTGAAGAAGTTAACCGCGCCGCCGTAGATGTCCTTGAACACCGCCACGTGATCCCCCGCCTCCACCCGCGAGAGCACGGTGGTGGTGATCGCCGCCATGCCACAGGCGAACAGCGCGCCGTTGTCGCAGCCCTCCAGCATGGCCAGCCGTTGCTCGGCGTCCAGGCTGGTGGGGTTATTGCGGCGGCTGTAGAAGATGCCCTCGCGGGCGTCGTCCATCTCCGTGCGCATGGCGTCGATGTCCTCGAAGCGAAACGTGGAGGAGTGGACGATGGGAGGGGAGACGGCGCGGTAGGGATAGGGCCGCTCCTCGCTGGGGCCGTGAATCGCCATGGTTTCGAAGCCGGCTGGCCCGGCGGTGCGGTCCCGCTCTGATTTCATCGTTGTCCTTGGGGGGAAGGGTAAACCGAATCGGGAGGGGGCCGGGCGCACAACCTCCGTCCCGGAGCCCGCCGCCGCGGTGCGGGCTCAATCCGCGGAATCCGCCGTGCCCTCCGGGTTGGGCCGGGCATCCAGGTAGACCAGCGGTCCCGAGGCGCCCGCGGCCACCTCGAAGGGCCCCATGGTCGCGGGCAGGATCAGCGCGTCCTGCTTGACGAGGGTGTGGCTGGAGCCGCCGGGAAGGGTCAACTGGCCCATCCCCTCGACCACGAACAGGAGCCGGTAGCCGCCGCCGGTATCCTGCCCGGCGGAGCGCGTCGCCTCCAGCCGCACCCGGTCCACCATGAACTCCGGGTAAGTGACGGCCCGCTCCACCGAATAGCCGTTCTCGCCGATTTGGGGCACCGGCGCGGCCGGGACGTATGGCGCCTTCTCCATCCGTTCCAGGGCCCGCTCCGTATCCCACTGGGATTGGGTGATCACCCGCTGCGCGAACATGGCGATCAAGCGCTCGTAGGTTGGGGTCTGGAATTCCACCACCTTCACCCCGTGCTGCAGGGAGTGCAGCACCCCAGGCGGAAGGGAGACCACGTCCCCAACCCGCATGGGAATCGACCCCAAATAGGATTCCACCACCTTCCGCGCCGCGGCTTCCCGCTCCCGTAGCCCGGATGGCAGCTCCGCCAGCAGCGCCGCGTGGCGCGCGGGGAGCACGGGCTGGGCGGGATCCTCGCCGTCGCCGCGCAGGGCCGTCTCGAGCAGCCCGTCGATCTCGTTGCGCACCGCCTCGTATTCGCCGATCCGCTCCCGCAGGTCGCGGGTGAGCGCCGCGCTCCAGCCGTCTCCGTGCTCGGCGCGGTAGGCTTCGATCCGTTGGGGCGCCAGCCCCGCCCGGAGGTTGCCGACGCCATCGGGCCACGCCCCCGGGTCCACCTCGAGCACGACGTAGGTCTCCCACTTTTTGTCGTGCACCTCCAGGTACAGGTCGCCGAAGACTTCATCCGGATGAGGCTCGAGGGTCTTCAGCAAGATCGGCTCCCGCTCCTCGGTGCTGAGCAGGGGCGCGGGGAACATCCCGACGGCGTAGGGCAATTCGGTGCTGCCGGTACCGGATTGCACGCAGGAGACGCCCCGCTTCTCGATGCCCGTGTACCAGCCTTCCCGGCCCCAGGGCTTGGGCACGTAATGGACTCTCAGGCGCAGGGGTTCCCGGTTGGAGATCACCGCCCCGTTGACGCGCCGCGCCGCGTAATCGACCAGGCTGTGGGGCTCCATCCGGAAGGCCTGCACCAGGTCTTCCATCTTCAGCGCGGTGCCTTTCCAGGCGGTGCCGCGGTATCGTCCGCCGTCCGCGCCCCGCTCCCAGTGCACCAGCTCCTGGTAGGATTGCACGGTTTCGGTGCCGCTCCAGGGCTCGCGCCACTTGCGCTCGGTGAGCAGGAACACGTGGTGGGCGTCCTGACCGTCCAGCCAGGGGGTGAGCCCCCGCAGCAGCCGTCCCGAGGGGGGCGTCGGTCCCAGCCCTTTCATGGCCAGGAACAGCGAGCCGTCCTCGGCCTTTAGGGTCTCCTCGGGCGCAATGCCCAGCAGGCCGGTCAATTCGTTGCGCGTGCCGGTTGCCATGGTCGGTGTGGGTCGCTTCGCTCCGATTGAGCTGTGCTGGAGGCGATCGAGGCGCACCGCGGGATCGGTTGGCGCGTCGCGGAGGCAACCTCCGCCCGCCCCGCCGGCGGGCTTTGCAATTCGTCCTAATCGCCTATATTAACTCTGTTTACGCGGTCCTTATCCATCATCCGGCACTCCAATGGCGGTGGCCTGCCCATGAGTGGCTTGAAGCGCTGGTCTTCGGCGGACTCCCTGGAACTGTACAACATTCCGGGATGGGGTCACGGGTACTTCGACGTGAACGATTCGGGCCGCC
>JAPUJL010000193.1 GCA_027296185.1 SAR324 cluster bacterium
TCCGTGACAAGCGCAGGTATGGGCAGCAAGGATGGGCGCAGACGGAGCCGGTCAGACCGTCAGGCGCGGCGATAGGCTCGCAAAACCGCCCACAGCGAATGAAAATCGGATGCGGCGCCCGAAGCCCGGTGCCGGCTGAAATTTTGATCCGGCGCCAGGGGGCGCCGAATGAGAGGATCGGGTGGATCGGACGCGGCCGCCCGGTGCAGGATTAGCCGGACTTGCCGAAGCCGGTTTTCTTGATGGTTACCAAGGCGCCGTTGTGGCTGGGGATGGCGCCCTTGATGAGCACCAGATTCTTTTCCGGCAGCACTTTGGAGATGGTGAGGTTGCGGATAGTAACCTTCTTGCCGCCCATCCGCCCCGGCATCCGCTTGCCCGGAAAAACCCGCCCCGGAGTGGTCCCTTGGCCGATGGAGCCCGGCTGCCGGTGGAATTGGGAGCCGTGGGCCGCCGGTCCGCCGCGGTACCCGTAGCGCCGCACCACCCCCTGAAAGCCCTTGCCCTTGCTGGTGCCGCTCACGTCGACCACCTCTCCCTCGTCGAAGACCGTGAGGTCGAAGCTCTGGCCGACCTCGACTTCGCCCGGGTTGTCCACCTGGAACTCGCACAGCACCTTCATCGGCGGTACATCCTTGAAGTGGCCTTGCTGCGGCTTGTTGACCTTCTTGGCTTTCAGCTGGGGCTCGAACCCCATCTGCACCGCCTCGTAGCCGTCGCGTTCCTGGGTCTTGACCTGCACGACCGTCATCGGCCCCGTCTGTACCACCGTCACGGGGACCCGGATCCCGTCCTCGGTGAAGATCTGGGTCATTCCCACCTTGCGGCCCAGCATCCCACTGATCATCGTGTCGTCCTCGGTTTGAATACGTCTGTGTCTCGTCCGCTCCCGCGCCGCCTTTCCGTCCGCGCCGCGCGAACCCTTACACGGTAAGCAGCCGGCCCTAGGCCGCCTGGGCACGCCGCAGCGCCAGCACCATCCGCGACTTGTGCCGCGAGCCTGCGTTGCGGTGGATGATGCCCTTGGTGACCGCCTTGTCGATGGCCTTGTGCACCAGCGGCAGTTCCTTTTCCGCCTCGTCGAATTCCTTGGCCTCAATCTGCGCCCTGAACTTCTTCAGTGCCGTGCGGAACGTGGAGCGTAATGCCCGGTTGCGCGCATTGCGTTTGATGGTTTGCCGCGCCCGCTTCAGGGCGGATTTATGCTGGGCCATGCCGTTTGTCCTCTCGAATTGCGTGTTGCCGTGCCGCCGGTTTGCCTAGAATGCGTTGACGATGTGCTCGACCCGCTCGCCGCTGGGCCCCGCCACCACCGCGATCACGTCGAACCGCGGCTGCAACGGCAGTTCCACGTGGCGTGCGCAGTAATACTCGCCCAGTTGCCTCACTTTCGCCCGTTTGCGTGCCGTCACGGAAAGCGCCGGGTGCACCGATTGTCCCTCCGACCGGGTCTTCACCTCGACGAAGACGATGTAGGCGCCTTCCGTCGCGACCAGGTCCAGTTCGCCCAGGGGACAGCGGAAGTTCCGCTCCCGTACTTCGTACCCTAGGCGCTCCAGGTAGCGAGCGGCAATTGCCTCGCCCCAGCTTCCCAGTTCGCTTTTGCCGGCCATGGCAAACCCTTCACCCGAAAGGAGCGCCGGTGAATGGGGCTCAGCCCGTGGCGCTCCATCGCCTTCCGGTGCGCCGCCGTTCCGTAGCCCTTGTGCCGCTCGAAGCCCCACTGGGGGTAGCGGCGGCCATACACCCGCATCAGGCGGTCCCGAACCACCTTGGCCACGATCGACGCGGCGGCGATGGTGCAGGAGCGCGCGTCGCCCCGAACGATCGCCTCGCCGGGAACCGTCATCTCCGGCCAGCGGTTGCCGTCCACCAGCACGTACTGCGGCGGCGGGTTCAACCGTTTCACCGCTTGAGCCATGCCCTGCAACGTGGCCTGCAGAATGTTGATCCGGTCGATCGTCTCGGGTGGCACCACGGCCACCCGCCAAGCCAGGGCCCGGCCGCGGATGGCGGGAAAGGCCGCCTCCCGCTGCTCTTCCGTCAGCCGCTTGGAATCCTCCAGCAAGACCGGCTCGTCCCAGCCTTGCCCCAGTATCACTGCCGCCACCACCACCGGCCCGGCCAAAGGCCCCCGCCCCGCCTCGTCGACTCCGGCAATGCGCCCGAACCCCTCGGCCCAGAGCCGGGATTCGATGGCGAAGTCAGCCACGCGTCTCCTCGGCCAGCCGCGCCTTCTTTCCGCTGAGCTTGCGGAGATAATAAAGTTTGGCGCGGCGCACCTTGCCCCGGCGCACCACGGTGATGCTCTCGATGCGGGGCGAATGGAGCGGAAAGATCCGTTCCACGCCGTAGCCCTGGGATACCTTGCGCACCGTGAAGGTGGACTTCAGGTTGTTCGGTCCGCGGTGCTTGCGGATCACCACACCGGTGAACGCTTGAATGCGCTCCTTTTCGCCCTCGCGAATGCGGTAGTTTACCTTCACCAGGGCGCCGATGGGCACGGGCGGCAACTTCTTCTGCAGGTGCTCCGCCTCGACGAATTCGATCAGTTCCTGGCTCATCCTCTGCTCACTCCCATCGATTCACGGTTCGCCCGTCCGGTTGCGGGTTTCGCGGCACTTGCCGATCAGCTCCGGCCGCCGTTCCCGGGTGCGCGCCAGGGCCTGTTCCCGGCGCCATCGTTCGATCTCTCCATGGTGACCGGACAGCAGCACAGCCGGCACCGTCTGGCCCTCGAATTCGGCGGGACGGGTGTACTGCGGGTACTCCAGCCGCTCGCCGGTGAACGACTCCTGGTCGATCGAGCGGGGATTGCCCAGCACGCCCGGCAGCAGCCTCACCATCGCCTCGATGACCGCCATGGCGATCACCTCGCCCCCCAGGCAGACGAAATCGCCGCCCGAAATCTCTTCATCCGCGAGGCCGGTGCGGATCCGCTCATCGAATCCTTCGTAGCGCCCGCAGATGAACAACTGCGCCTCGTCCCGCCCCGCTAACTCACGGGCCATGGCCTGATCGAAGGGCCGGCCCTGTGGCGTTAGCAGGATGCGCCGGATGCCGCGGCCCCGCTCCCGGTGCCAGGCCTCCCGGGCTCTCACGGCCGCGAACACCGGCTCGGGGCGTAAGACCATGCCTGGCCCGCCGCCGTAGGGCACGTCGTCGACCGTGCGGTGCTTGCCCAGGCCGTACTCCCGCAGGTCGACCGTGGCGATGGCGACCGCCTGCGAATCCTGGGCCCGCTTCAGCAGCCCTTCGCCGAGGAAAGGCCCGAAGAGCTGAGGAAACAGAGTTACGACGTCCACGTGCCGCATTCAGTCGTTCAACTCCAACAGCCCCGGCGGCGGCGTCACGCGGATCGTCCGCCGCTGGAGGTCCACTTCCGCCACGACCTCGCGCACCAGCGGCAGCAAAATTTCGCGCCGGCCCTGCCGCACCAGCAATACGTCCTGTGCGGTGCCGATAATCAACTCGGCTACCCGGCCCAGCTGCGCTCCGGACTCGTCGACGACGGCACACCCGATCAAATCGTGCCGGAAGAACTCGTCCGTTGCCAGCGGCCGGAGCGACGCTTCGTCCAGGAGCAGCAGCCCGCCCTTGAGCCGATCCGCCTCTTCCCGGCTGACGAGGCCTTCCAGGCTGATGATCCAACGGCCGCCGGCCTCCTGCCACGAGGCGACCGCGAAGCGGCGCAAGCCTTCCTTCGAGTCGACGTATACCGCAGGGGATGACACGTAGTATTCAGGCGTGTCCGTCTCGGGAAGGGCCTTCAGTCCGCCCCGCACACCGTGAGACCCGGTGATCGTGCCCACCTGTGTCAGCCGATCCCGGTCGAGCAATGCCGTCACGCTTCACCCGGCTGTCGCCGCGCCTCGCTGGAACCGCCGATGCCCCGCGCGCGGTCAGGAGCCGGCGCCCTCGTCGGTTTTGGTTTTCTCGGCGGGCGCTTCTCCGCCCCCTTCCGCTTCCTTGCCGCCGGACGATACCGCAGGCTCGGCCGCTGCCGCTTCTTTCTTGGCTGGCTCCTCCTGCGCGGTTTCGGCCGCTGGAGCCTTTACGTCCTTGGCTGCCTCCGCCTCAGGCGCTTCTTGTTTGGCCGGCTTTTCCTGCGCGGTTTCGGTCGTCGGAGCCTTTTCTTCCTTGGCGGCCTTCGCCTTAGGCGCTTCTTGTTTGGCCGTCTTTTCCTGCGCGGTTTCGGCCGCCTTAGCGTCTTCTTCCTGAGCGGCCTTCACCTTAGGCGCTTCTTGTTTGGCCGTCTTTTCCTGCGCGGTTTCGGCCGTCGGA
>JAPUJL010000194.1 GCA_027296185.1 SAR324 cluster bacterium
ACAGCGCAAGCTCAGGCGCTGCGGGGGCGGATGGACCGGAGCGAGTCGTTCGTTTGGTTCGCGCCCTATGTGCATGCCCCGCCTGCCGGAACCCCCGGAATTCTCCTCGATTCCTCCCAATCTCCGTCTTGCGCATCGCCGGTAAAACGGACTACCGTGGTTTGTTTACGGCCAGGCCGGCCTCCGGGCGGCCAGGCTGGGCGGCCTAGAGGCGGTAATTTCGATCGATCGAACAGCGGATGCGCTCCGGAGCGGGCGGGTCCAAGGCGGAGGGAAATGGAAGTCACGGTTGAGGATCTGGGCAAGCTGAAGCGCAAGCTGAGCGTGGAGGTGCCCCTGAGCGATGTCGCGGCGGCCTACGACGAGGTGTACACGCGCATCCGCAGCAACATCCGCGTCGACGGGTTCCGGCCGGGGCGCTTTCCGCGGAGCATGGTGGAGAAGCGGTTCAAGGCGATGATGGCCCAGGAAGCCATGGAGAACCTGGTGCCCAAGTACCTGGATCAGGTGCTGCACGAGAAGGAGCTGCAGCCCGCAACTCAGCCCCACTTTCACAACCTGGATATCGACAAGGCCCGCCCCTTCCGCTTCGACGTGGAATTCGAGATCGTGCCGGATTTCGACCTGCTGGAACCGGACGCCTACACCCTGGAGGAAATGCCCGTCGAGCTGGAACCCGACGCCGTGGACAACCGCCTCGAGGAGATGCGCCAGGCGCGGGCCGAACTCGAAGACAAGGGCGACGCCGTGGCCGAGGAGGGCGACTGGGTGACCTTTGGCTTCGAGGGCACCATCGACGGCGAGCCCTTTCCCGGCAACTCCGCGGCGGACCAGAAGGCCGAGATCGGCTCCGGGCGCTACCTGCAGGAATTCGAGGAGCAGTTGCTCGGCGTCAAGGCGGGAGACGAGAAGTCCTTCCCGCTTACCTTTCCCGACGACTATGGCGAGGCGGACCTCGCGGGCAAGACGGCTCAGTTCGAGCTCAAGGTAAGCCGCGTCGAGGCGAAGAAGCCGCCGGAGCTCGACGACGCATTCGCCGCCCAGTTCGGCGAGAAAATCGATTCCCTGGAGGCGCTCAGGAAGCAGGTCGAGGAGCAGCTAAGCTCCGAGAAGCGGAACGAGATCGACAGCGGCTACTCGGAGGCGCTCGCCGAGCAGATCCGGGAGCGATCGTCCTTCGATGTCCCGGAATCCCTGGTGGAAAACGCGCTGGCGGCCTTCGAGCGGCAGAAGCTCCAGGAAGACCCGGCCCTGAAGGACGACGCGGAAAAGCTGGAGCAACTCAAGTCGGATGAGGCCGACGCGCAAAAGGCCAGCCTGCGGCTCTCCTACATCCTTGGCAAGTACGCCAAAGAGCAAAACGTTACGGTGAGCGGCGAGGAAATCCGCAACCGGTTCTTGATGCAGGCCTACATGATGCGGGAGAACCCCGAGGATCTGATGCGCACCCAGCTGGGCGAATCGATGCTGCGCCAAATCCAGGAACAGATGCTCCACCAGAAAGCCCTGGGCCGAATGGTGGACCGGATCCTGGGCCGGGAACCTGAGACGCCCCCTGAACGATCCGCCGCAGACGCCGCCACGGAATTCATCGCCAAAACCATTAACGATTCCACTGACGATACCACCGGCGAACCCACCGCCGAATCCGCAGAACCGGAGACCGCCGATGCGGCTCAGGAGGATTCCACCGCGGCCCCGCCAACCGAAGCGGATGCCGCGCCTGCACAACCGGAAAGCGCGGCCGCCCCGGCCGGCTCCGCTCCCACCGGCGAGGCGGATGCCGCCCCAAACCGTTCCGGTCAGCCTGATTGAGGCAGCTAGGCCATGAGTAATCGAGACGACCGCAGCCCCGCCATGACGCTGATCCCCATGGTGGTGGAACACACCAATTGGGGCGAGCGCGCCTTCGACATCTATTCGCGGCTGCTCAAGGAGCGGATCATCTTTCTCGGCACGGCGGTGGACGACCACGCCGCCAACGTGGTGATCGCCCAGCTGCTCTTCCTCGAGGCGGAAGAGCCGGATTCGGAAATTTCGATGTACATCAATTGCCCGGGCGGATTGCTCACCTCCGGGCTGTCCATTTACGACACCATGCAGTACATCAAGCCCGCCATCCAGACCATCTGCATGGGGCAGGCGGCCAGCGTGGGGGCGATCCTGCTCGCGGCCGGAACCAGCGGCAAGCGCTATGCCCTGCCCCACGCCCGGATCATGATTCACCAGCCCTGGGGCGGGTTCTCGGGGCAGGCCTCCGACGTGGATATCCACGCCCGGGAAATCGTCCGGCTGCGCTCGATCGCCAACCAGATTTTGTCCACCCACACGGGCAAGACCGTGGAGCAGATCGAGGAGGACACCCAGCGCGACTACTTCATGGACGGCATGGAGGCCCAGAACTACGGCATCATCGACAAGATCATGACCAAGAGCCCCATCGGCCCGGTCAAATGACTCGCGCGGCCCCGGCACGGGCGGCCCGATTCCAGCGCCACTGGCGGCTCCGCGCCGGCGGCAGTTCCGGCTTGAAAGGAGCGCCCCGCTACGCGATAATCCGAAGCCCATCGGGCGGTTAGCTCAGCTGGGAGAGCGGCAGGATCACAACCTGTAGGCCGGGGGTTCGAACCCCTCACCGCCCACTCAATATTCATACATAACAAGGCTTTGCGTCCACACGGCGCAAGGCCTTTTCGTATCAGCAATCACCTAGCAATCACGCGAAATCGTTCGCGGCTTACCCAGCAGCAAGCAGGTTGATCGAATGTAAGGTCGTATTTCCGCAGCTTGCTACCACACAGGAGACAGTCACGCTGTTCCGCAACCTGAATGGGGTAGGTCATGGAATGCCCGAAATGCCAGCACCAAAATGCAGACAGCGCGAATTTTTGTAACGAGTGCGCTACGCCGCTCCCCTTGATTTGTCTCCAATGCGGCCACACCAATTCACCCGGTAGTAAATTCTGCAACGAGTGTGCGCGAGACCTCAGTCAAGCCGTAGTCACGGAATCCCCGCCTTCTACCTCAGCGTCGAGCGCACCCACCGGCGAACGCCGCCAGGCCACCGTCCTCTTCTCCGACCTCTCCGGCTTCACGGCGATGACCGAGAAGCTGGACCCGGAGGAGGTGCAGGGCCTCATGCGCCGCCTGAAGGATCGCGCCGTGGAAATCGTGGAGGCCCAC
>JAPUJL010000195.1 GCA_027296185.1 SAR324 cluster bacterium
GTGTTCACGAATTACTCGCCGGCGCTGTTCGGGCAGCGGGACACGTTCGTGGTCGACTACCGCCTGGTGCGGGCGGGGCTGGGGCCGGACGACATGGCCCTCTGGCCGCCCATCTTCTGGGGGCCCTTCGAGTCCGACTCGTCGCTGGAGGGCTATCCCGCGCCTCCGAGCGGGGCCCACTGGCTGGGCTCCGACGACAAGGGCCGGGACCTGCTGACCCGGCTCATCTACGGCTTCCGTATCTCCATGATATTCGCTCTGTCGGTGTGGGTGTTCTCCTTCACCATCGGCGTGGTATTCGGGGCGCTGCAGGGCTTCTTCGGGGGGCGGGTGGATTTCTACGGCCAGCGCTTCAGCGAAATCTGGAGCGCGGTGCCGGTGTTCTTTCTCATCCTCACACTGATCGTAATTTTCTCCCCCAGCCTGATATTGCTGATCGTGCTCTTTACCCTGTTCGGCTGGCCCAGCATCGCCCAATACGAGCGGGCGGAATTTCTGCGGCTGCGGCGGTTGGAATTCGTCGAGGCGGCGCGGGCGTTGGGCGCCTCGCCGGTGCGGATCATGTTCCGCCACCTGCTGCCCAATGCGCTGATTCCCGTGGTCACCTTCACGCCCTTCACCATCGCGGGCGCCATCACGGGCATCGCGGCGCTGGACTACCTGGGCTTCGGGGTGCCGCCCCCCACGCCCAGTTGGGGCGAGCTGCTGCGGCAGGCGCTCTCCCACTTCACCACCTCCTGGTGGATCGCCACCTACACGGTGGGGGCGATGTTCTTCACCCTGCTGCTGCTGGTGTTCATCAACGAGGGGGTGCGGGAGGCGTTCGACCCCCACCGCAGGCGCGTGTGACCCGGCGCGGCGGGCACCGGAAAATGCTGTACTTCCCCCGCCGCTCTTGGCATGAAAAGGGACCGCTCACCCAGTGCGGCGGGCGGTGCCGCACGGCGTGACTTCTGAACCGGCTCCCCCACGGGAGGAAAGGAGGCGTCATGGCCATCGTATCCCTCACGGCCGGCATCCACAGCGGGGGGGAAGCGCTCGCGGAGGAGATCGCACGTGCCCTCGGGGCCCGTTGCGTGAGCCGCGAGGTGCTGCTCGAGGCGGCCCGGACCTTCAACGTCCCCGAATCCAAGATCAGCCAGGTTTTCGAGAGCACCCCCACCTTCTGGGAGCGGATGACCGAAAGCCGCCGCACCTTCCTCGCCTACATCCAGGCCACCCTGGCCGAATGGTCACGGGAGGACAAGCTGATCTACCACGGCAACGCCGGCCAGCAGCTTCTGCGCGGGGTGCCCCATGTGCTGCGGGTGCGCGTCGACGTGCCCATGGCCCAGCGGGTGCGTAACGCCGTCGCGGAAACCGCTCTCAGCAACGAGCAGGCCCAGCGGATGATCGAGCAGTACGACGACGACCGCTCCAAGCGGTTGCGCTACTTCTTCAACACCGACTGGAAGGACATTTCCCTCTACGATGTGGTGGTGAACATCGAGCGGCTCACCATGCAGGACGCAACGGAATTGATCCTGGACCTGGCCAACCGGCCCCAGTTCCGCCTGACACCCGAGAAGGAAGGACCGTTCCGGGATTACCTGCTGAAGAGCAAGATCTACGCGCTCTTGGCCGGGGCGCTGGTGGGCCGGCTGAGCCTGATCAACTTGGGGGTCTCCGAGGGGGCCGTCACCCTGGGCGGCACCCTCACCTCCCACGAATCCACCCTCGACCATCTGGTGGAGCAGATCCAATCCTTGCCGGGCGTGGCGCGGGTCGACAACCAGATTGTCGTCGGGGTCGTCTACCACGAGTGGAACGTGTAGCCCGTCCACGCCGCTTCGATTCGGGCTACAGCAGCGCGTCGATGTAGAGGCCGATGCCCCACTCGTGAATCACGTGGAGCTCGGCCCCCAGGATCAACGTCTCGCTCTGCTTGAACTCGAATCCGCCGAACAGCCCCACCGGGTCGCTGCCGAAGATTTCCACCGTGTCGTCGGTGGCATCGAAAAACACCTCTCCAACGAGAATGCTCACCACCCCTCCCGCGTACAGCAAGGCCTGGTCGAATAGTGGCGTGGAGCCGCCGAACCCGCCGTCGAACTGGTAGTAATCCACCCCATTGCCGTCCGAGTCCTCCGCCGATCCCAATCGCGCCGAGAAGACCAGGCCGAGACGGAAACGCTGGAAGGGTTTCGCGTCCGCCTCGAACTCCGCGTCCGCGTCCAGGTTGTGGCGATACTGTGCCGAAATCTCGGCGCCCGTGGCGGTGTCGCCCCCTTCCGGCTTGATCGACACGAGGTTGAAGTTGAGATTCAGCAGTCCCTCGCCGCCCAGTCCGAAGCCCAGCCCGGCGCCCACGACGCTGATGTCGAAGTCCGACTCGTTGCCGTCCTCGTCCTCGACGGTGCGCGAGAACGACTCGATGTTCGCGCCCACGGAGAACTGGCCGTCCTCGTAGTCGTGGGCCGGGTTCTTGTAGTTGACGGCCAACGCCGGTGCGGCGATCAGCAGCGCCACGGCGAGCGCGGCACCGATTCTGAAATCGCCCATCCCCAGCTTGAGTCCACCCATCTGTTGTCTCCTCGATTCGATTGGCCCGCGGGATTCCGGTGCGGCCTGTCCGCCGGAAGCTTGCCTTGACCGGACAGCCGCCGCTGCTTGACCGGCACGCCCCCCAGCCGCAGTGGAGTCCACGCCGGGCGATCGTCCGGGACCGGCCGCCGGCGGACCTGACCGTCCCCTGAAATACTGACCTCGATTGGCCCGGCATTGCAACGATTTCAGTTAAA
>JAPUJL010000196.1 GCA_027296185.1 SAR324 cluster bacterium
GAGTGGTTGTCCTTGTGCGCGGCCAGGGGCAGGCCGAATCCCTTGATGGTGTAGGCGAGGATGGCCACGGGCCGATCCTGCACCCGCTCGGCGCGGTCGTAGACGTCGCAAATCATCTGCATGTCGTGGCCACCGAGACCCATGATCGATTCCCGGAGAAAATCGCCGTCGTACTGGCCGATGAGCGCCGCCGCCTCCTTGCTCTTGGAGCCCGCCGCGTCCAGCAGCGCGCGCTTGTAGTCGTCGGCCGGAACCCGCAGCAGCGTCTGGTATTCGACGTTGGAGACGTCGTCGAACCAATTTTTCAGGTGATGGCCCCCCGGCTGATCGAACAGGCGCAGCACGGGCCGACCGTACTTGAGAACGATCACCTCCCAACCCATCGAATCGAACACGTCGATGAGTTGCTTCACGCGATTGGCCGAGAGCAGTTTGTCCAGGCTTTGCCGGTTGAGGTCGATGATCCACCAGCAGTTTTTCAGGTCGTAGTTCTGCCCCTCCACGAGGGCCTCGTAGATGGTGCCCTCCTCCATCTCCGCATCGCCCATGAGGGAGATGTACTTGCGCCCGGTGTCCTCGCCGCTGAACTGGTTGCGGGCCAGCTCGTCCACGATCGCCCCGAACAGCACGTTGGCGCCGCCCAACCCCACCGATCCGGTCGCGAAATGCACGTGATCGGTGTCCTTGCGGGGGCTGGGGTAGGACTGAATACCCCCGAACTGCCGGAACTCGGCCAGCTTCGATTTGGGCAGATTGCCCAGCAGATACTGGATGGCGTGAAACACCGGCGAGGCATGGGGCTTTAGCGCCAGCCGATCCTCGTTGGACATGGTGCGCAGCATGAGGGCGGTGAGCAGGGAGACCACCGAGGAGCTGCTGGCCTGATGGCCGCCCACCTTGATGCCGTCCGGGTTAGGCCGAATCTTGTTGGCGTAGTGGATCATGTAGGTGCTAAGCCAGAGCACCTTCTGCTCGAGCGCCTCCAGCGCCTTCAGCTCTTCGGGAGTGACGGGTTGTGGCGATCTGCTCATGGTCCACCTATCGGGAAATCCGCCGCCGCGGCTTCCGGAGCCGGGTCGGCGGCGCGGGAGCGAAGCCCGCTCACAGCATGAGGCGCATGGGGTCTTCCAGGATCCCCTTGAATTCGCGAAGAAACGCCGCGGCGGTCACGCCGTCCACCGCGCGGTGATCGGCTGAAATGGTGACGCGCATGCGGGAGCGCACCACCATCCGGCCGCCGTCCACGACGGGCATCTCCACCGGGCGGGCCACGGCGAGAATCCCCACCTGCGGCGGGTTGATGATGGCGGCGAACTCCACCACGTCGTACATGCCCATGTTGCTGATGGTGAAGGTGCCCCCTTCCAGCTCTTCCGGGCGTAACTTTCGGTCCTTGGCCCGCTCCACGAGTTCCGCCGTATCCGCGGCGATGCGTCCGACGCTCTTCAGTTGACAGTCGCGCACCACCGGCGTGACCAATCCCCCTTCGATCGCGACGGCGAACGCCACGTGAATAGCCTCGTGGCGCAGGATAGCCGCCTCGGTGAAGGATGTGTTGAAGTCGGGGACGCGCGCCAGGGTCAGCGCCGCCGCCTTGATCATCACGTCGTTGACGGTGACCTTAGGCTCCGCCGCCTTCTCGTTGAGCCGCCGCCGCAACTGCAACATCTCCGTCACGTCCACCTCGGCGGTCATGTAAAAGTGGGGAATCTCGGCCTTGCTGCGCGCCATCCGCCGCGCCACCGCCCGCCGCAAGGGAGTGTGAGGCACCTCGACGGCTCCCTCCGGCACCGGAATCGAGGGAACGCGGGCAAGGGGCGCCGCGGCTTCCGGTTGCGGCGAAGAGGGCTGAATCGCCAGGTTGTCCAGGTAAGGCTGGAGGTCGGTTTTCACGATCTTGCCGCCGATGCCGCTGCCCTTTACCGCCGCCAGGTCGATTTCCAGCTCCTCCGCGATCCGGCGGGCCAGCGGGGTGGCCTCCACCTGGGCTCCGCTCCCTGCAACCGCCGCAGCAGGCTGTACCAGGGGCACCACGTTCGAGGCGGCGCCGCCACCGCCCGGGGCGGGCGGGAATGCGGCAGCGGCCAGAGGGACCTGCGGAGTGACTTGGGGCCGGGCTTGCGGTTGGGCTCGGGGCGGGGACCCAGCGGCCGGGAGATCGGTCTGCTTGGGCGCGGGCGGGGGCTCCGGCTCCGCCGGCGGTGCCGCCGGAGGCTCGGCCGCTGGTGCGGAAGGGGCTTCGGCCACCTCGCCCGCCTCGCCGATCAGGCAGATCAATCCGCCCACCGGCACCACGTCCTGCTCCCGGGCGGCGATCTCGACGATCACCCCATCGGCCTCCGCCTCGACCTCGACGATGACCTTTTCCGTCTCGACCTCGACGATCGGCTCGCCTTTCTGGACGGCGTCGCCCTGCTGCTTCAGCCACCGGCTGATGATGCCCTCCACCATCTCGTCGCCGAGTTGCGGCATCCGCATCTCAAACGCCATGGCTCCTCACGCTCCTTGCGGGAATCGCGGCCGACACCCCCTGGCGGACAGCCGCGTGGCCGTCGATACCTTCGAAGGTACCATCTATCCCGTGAGCGGACAATTGAGCGCGGACGCGGCGAGTCGCCGGCGCAAGGCCGGTCGAGGGCAATTCAGGGGGGCTGTGGGCTTACGGAAGGCCCGCAGTACGAAGCGAAACGGCCATTTGCGAAGGGGCCGATCAGTATCCGGTCCCGCCGCTGGAGCCGGTCGAGCAGTTGAAAGTGATGCAGTGGGTGTGAACGTCTGTCGACGAAGATGTGACCCGGAGCTTGAGGCCGTCGGCGAGATCGGTGAGCATCGCGGCGGTGAGCGTGACTGTATGGGTATGACCATTCGTGGAGGCCACGGTCATGACGAGGATCTGCTCCGCGCCCGCCGCGGCATCCGCCTCCGTCAGGGATACGGTGTGCCCGTGGTTGCCGGCAATGGCGACGTTGAAGTCCCCACCGGCTTCGCAGGTCCCCGTGGCCGTGCAATTGCTGAGCGCGGATTCCGACGTTCCGCCGCCGTCGTCCCCGGAGCAGGACACGAGGGCCAGGCCGGCCAATCCCGCCACCGCGGCGGAAGGAACGGTCACGCTCTTCAAGAGGAAATCCCGTCTCGTCAGCGGCATTGCGCTTCCCCAGTCGGTTTGTGTTGCAGCGGCCCCGGATCAACCCGGAAGCCGCTCACGGTGCAAGGATCGCGGCGGGTCCGCGCCCTTCAGTGGAGCCACCCAATCTCATTGCATTCGCGAATTATTCCTGTTTACTCGATCCTGGCCGAACATATTGTATGCCCATTCACACCAAAGTCGAGTTTCGGATTATCGGGTGCTCCACGGGCGAAAACTTGGCTCCGCAGGGCTGGCCGGAGTTCAATCGGATGGCCGGTTCGGGGACGTAGGCCGCGGACTGCAACGATCGGGCGGATCGAAACGTGGGGAACGGCCGCGGTGGGGCGCCACCACTATTCGCGGACGTAGACCTGGTAGTAGAACCCCAGGTCCGGGAATTGGTCGGAGGATTCCAGGCTGAAGCCGATTCCGCTGGCCTTGCTGACCAGCCAGTTGAAGTGCAGGGCATCGGGGCTGAAGATGGTATGCTTGGCCTGATCCAGCAGCATGGCCAATAGCTCGCGGTTGTGGGTCTCCAGGGAGTCGGGGATTTCGAGCTCGTCCGCGGCGGCTCGGCGGCAGATCGCATGGTTCCAGCCCATCAACGCGTCCATATCGGCATCGAGGAAGGTGGTGTGGATCACGGGCTCTTTTCCGCGGATTCCAGGCCACGCCCGATCGACCAGGGATTCCAGCAGTTCGAAAAACAGGTGGGTCTCCGACGAGCCGATCGCGTAGCTCACGTTGACGAGGCGCACCTTGAAGACGATCAGATGGCCGCCCGGTTCGATCAATCCGCGGGCGATGCGGAACTGCTCCATCACGCTTTCCGCGGGGATCATGTTGAAGACCTGGAGCGCCAGCAGCATATCGAAGGTTTGCCGCAAATATCGCGCCCGGCCCAGGTCGGAGGGGATCGGGGTGTAGGGGTCGACGATCGCCGCCTCCATGTTGCTCGCCTGGACATGGAACTGCTGCACCGATTTGGGCGCCATTTCGGCCAATAATTCGGACAGGATTCCCGGGCCGTCCCCCACCTCGAGCATCCTTTTGTTAGGCCCCAGGCGCGGCTGCACCTCCTTCTTGAGCACCTGTTCCACATGGGGCAGCACCTGGTGATCCAGCAGGAAGCGCTGCCGCTTTCCCCCGATCAGGTCCAAAAAGAACGTGTAGTCGGCGAAGCCGTTGGACTGGGAGATTTGCCGCATGGCGCCGATGTTGTTCAGGTTCTCCTTGACCGAGGGATAATTCGTAATGATATCCGTCATTTGGTCGTAGGTGAGGCGAAAGACGATGGCCGGCTCGGGCCCTCTCACGACCACGTCCGCAGTGGGGGCCGAATTGCTGAAGTAGCCGATCTCGCCCAGCACACAGACCGAGCCGCGCTCCCCCAACTCCCGGTATTGCCCTTCCATCCGCGCGTAGACGGAAACGGCGCCGGTGACCAGGAATGAGACGTAGGGGTGCTGCTTTCCCTGCAACAGCACCGCCTCGTCCGGCTCGTAGATCACCGGCTCGGCTTGGCGGGTGATGCTGAGGATCGATTCCCCGTCCAGCCCGTTGTCGTTGAGGTACTGGATCAGGATCGAGCGGCTGGTCCGAGTCTGCTCGTCGTCGCGCAGGGTTTCCATGAGTCCCGTTCGATCCAGGGCGGGTTAGGCGCCCGCGGCCATCTGCAACTCGCCGCTATCGAGTAGAATGGTCACCGGCCCGTCGTTCACCAGATGCACGGCCATCGCCGCGCCGAAGCGCCCGCTGGCGGCCCGAGGGACGTGGCGGCGGCACATCGCCACGAACGCCTCGTACATAGGCTCCGCCCGCCCGGGGGGCATGGCGTGGACGAAGCTGGGACGGCGGCCCTTGCGGCAATCCGCGTAGAGGGTGAACTGGGAGACCAGGGTCAATTCCCCCTCCGTATCGAGGAGCGAGCGGTTCATCTTGCCCTCCTCATCCTCGAATATGCGCAGGTTCACCAGCTTTTGCGCCATGGGGCTCAGCAGGGCGGTAGCGTCCCGTTCCTCGAATCCCACCAGGCACAACAGCCCACCGCCGGTTCGGGGGGTTTCCCCACCCTCCGCGAAGCTGACCCAGGCGGTTTTGACCCGTTGCACCAGCACCCGCATCGCCGCTCCTCAGCGTCACCCGCCGGCCCGGCGGCCCTCATCTGCCGACCGCGGGACCGGCGCCACCCGCGGGACTGGCACCGCCCGCGGGACTGGCGCCGCCCGCGGGACTGGCGCCACCCGCGGGACCGGCGCCACCGCCGATTGCATCACCGGCGCAGGGCCACCCATCCCACGCCTTTCCGCTGGGCGGCGCGCAGGTCGGCGGTGCGGAATCCGGGGACGGAGCGCTCCAGTACCGGCTCGATGGCGAAATAGGTCTCCAGCGTTTGTTCCGCGGACTCCATGGGCAGGATGACCGTGCGCCCCTGTTCGGGAAGGTGCACCCGCACCGAGAAGGCATCGGTGGCGTCGACGATTAACCGGCCGGCATCGGGTGCCAAGCGGCGGGCGCGCTCCGAGAGCCGCAGCCCTTCCGTGAGCGCCGTGCCCTTCATCCGGGCGCCGCGCATGGCCGGAGCGGCGGCTGTCTTGACGGTCGGCAGGCCGCTGGCCGCCGCCTGATCGGCGGAAAGCCCCACCTCCAGCACGATGCCCTCCCGATCCAGCATCGCGGTACTGCCATCCGCCAGCACCGCCAGGGCCGCCGGCCGGCGCTCGCGCAGGTCGATCGCCAGCGCGCCCGGTATCATGCGCCGCACACTGGCCTGCTTCACCCGGGCATGGGCCATCAACCGCTCGGCGGTGGCCAAGGGGTCCAGCCCCCCCACGGGGATACCCGGATAGAGTCCCGCCGCCGCGGCCACCTGCACCTTGGTCAAGGCCTCGTGCCCCGTGATCTCCAGCCGGCTCAGGGGCGCGTTCCAGACGCTCCCGACCGTGTATACCGCACCCCCCAGCAGCCAGATCGTCCCCAACGCAAACGCCGTGCGCGCGGTGAGCAGGCGGCCGGCGCGCAAACGAACCAGGAGCCCGGCAAATCCTTCCAGTCGCGACGATATTCGGTGGGCGGGGTTGGGCAGCGGCGCCAGTTGAGCGGCGGGAAAGGCGCCCCGCGGCTCCGGCGAGCCGCGGCCTCGCCGTTTACCGGACCCGCGGCGCTTTCGAGGGCGTCTCGCCTTGAAATCCTGCATGCACTCACGCTCCCCGGGCACGGAAGGACAAGCCTCGACCTGCGGACAGGAGGATCGCCTCCCCGCCCAATTGTGGGCGTCCGCGGCGGCCGGATCTACCTCCGCTCAGGCTGGGCAGGGGAGGCAAATCGCCCCTCCGTGTCCATGACCTGCATTTCCAATTCGAGCCCCACTCCCGCCTCTTGATAAACAGATTCCCGAAGCAAGTCAATCAACTCCAAGACGTCCGCGGCGTTGGCGCCCTCCCGGTTGACGATGAAATTGGCGTGTTTTTCGCTCACCTGGGCGCCCCCCAGCCGATGGCCCTTGAGCCCCGCCTGCTCGACCAGCCGGCCCGCGAAATCCCCCGGGGGATTCTTGAAGATCGAGCCACAGTTGGGAAATTCCCGCGGTTGCGTGCGCCGCCGGTACTCCTGAAAATCCGCTTCGCGGCTGCGGATCGTCTCGGGGGACATTTCCCGCATGCGGAACTCCGCGGCCACCACCACCCGCCCCAGTTGACCCCGCAAGGGCGACGAGCGGTAGGCGAAGGGAAACTCGCCCGCGGCGCAGGTGCGGATGCCCGAGCCCCGCTCGTAAAAACGCACGTGCTCGAGGAATGCCGCCGTTTCACCGTCGTGGGCGCCGGCGTTCATCGCAACGGCTCCGCCGATGGTGCCGGGAATCGCCACGAGGTATTCCATTCCGCCCAGCCCCAACTCCCGGCAGCGGCTGACGTAGGCGGCGTTGGCCAGACCGGCACCCGCCAGGACGAATGCCGTGCCCGCCCGCCGCTGCACGGTGGAGAGTCCCCGGCCCAGGCGGATGGCCACGCCCCGCAGCCCGGCATCGGGGGCGAGCAGGTTGGAGCCCTTGCCGATCAGTACGAACGGAATGCCCTCCGATTCCAGCCAAGCGAGGAGGGCCAGCAGATCGCCCTCGCTTTCCACGTCCACCAGGCAGTCCGCCGGTCCCCCGATGCGTAACGTGGTCAGCTCGCGGAGGGGCACGTCGAACCGCACTTGGGAATCCCGCAGCCGCTTACCGATCTCCCCACGCCAGTTCACGTGCGGCTCCGTTGGTCACGAATGAGCAGTGGCCCCAGGCCCGTGATGTCGCCGGCCCCCATGGTGATCAGCACGCCGCCCGATTCCCCGGCGCGCCCGACCACATCCGGGAAGTCGCGCCAATCCTCGATGAACGTGGCCGCCGGATGATCCGCCAGGCGATCCACGATCATCTTGCCCGAGATGCCCTCCATGGGTTCCTCCCGCGCCGCGTACACTTCCGTGACGTAAATCCGGGCGGCGGGACGTAACGCCTCGGCGAAGGCATCGGCGAAGTGGGCCGTGCGCGAGTAGAGATGGGGTTGAAACACCACCGTCACCGGAGGGCCGTAGACCCGGTGAAACATGTCCAGGGTGGCGCGGATTTCGGTGGGATGGTGGGCGTAGTCGTCGAAGATGGCGAACCCGAATCCATCGCCCAGCGGCTCCTGCCGCCGCGCTACGCCCCGGAACGTTTCCAAGGCGCGGCATAGGTCGGGCGCGGGAAGCCCGTGGGCCAGCCCCAGGGCGTACACGCCGGTCAGGTTGAGGGCATTGTGGGCTCCACCCAGCGGGGTCACGAATTCCCACCGCTGTCCTTCGTGTTCAAGAGTGGCGCGCATCCGCCCGGGACGCATCTCCTCCACCCGCACCCGTACCTCCACGCCGGCTCCCGACCCGTAGGACAGGCTGCGGCAACGTACGCCGCCCGCCAGCCGCGTGGCCCCCGGGTCGTCCGCGCAAAAGACCAGCACCCCTTCCGGAGGGATGTTCGCGAGGAACGCCGCGAAAGCCCGCTCCAACTGTTCCGCGTTGCCGTGATAATCCAGGTGATCCGGCTCCGCGTTGGTGAGCAAAACCGCCTCGGGCCGGAGCCGGAGGAAGCTCCCGTCGCTTTCGTCCGCCTCGGCGATGGCCCAATGGGATTCGCCCAAGCGCAGGTTGCCGCCCTCCCAGTCCAGCACCGCCCCGCCCACCAACGCGGTGGGGTCGAGGCCGCAGGCGGCCCACACATGGGCCAGGCAAGCCGTCGCGGTGGTTTTGCCGTGGGTGCCGGCAACGGCCAGCAGGCGGTGCGGCGCCGTCAATGCCGCCAGCACTTCGGCGCGGTGGAGGCTGGGCAGGGCCAACCGTTGCGCGGCCAGGCGCATGGGATGGTCCGGCGGAATCGCGCTGGTGTAGACGATCGCATCGGCGCCGGAGAGGTGGGCCGTCTCGTGACCGGCCCGCACGTCGATCCCCAGACCGGCCAGGCGTTGCAGGGTGCGGCTGTCCTCCCGGTCGCTGCCGGTGACCCGATACCCCGTGCGGTGCATCCATTCGGCGAGGGCACTCATTCCCACCCCGCCGATGCCGAGAAAATGATACGCCCACGACCGGCGTAGGGTCTCGCCGGGGCGGGTGCCGGGGATTTCAGATGCAGGGGGAGCCGACATCCTGTCAGGCGCGGTAGGCACAGCGGGGTCTCTCGAGTGGGAGGGCCGCTTCGACGCGCCGCCGGGCGCGCCTTCTTACCCTAACAAGTAGGTCACTGGAATGACAACCGTTTTTGTGGAAGCGG
>JAPUJL010000197.1 GCA_027296185.1 SAR324 cluster bacterium
AACGGGTCCAGGATGCCCAGGGTCGCCCGGAGGTTCTGGTGGGAGATGCCCGTCTTTACGTGCAGCTCGGTGACGTCGATGATCGCGACGGCGGTGTTCTCCGATGACGTGCCCGCCGTTGTCGGGATGCACACCAGCGGCCGCACCGGCCCCGGCACGGGGCGCCCCTCGCCGATCGGCGGGTTGATATAGGAAAAGAAAGGCGCGGGATAGGCGGTGTACAGGTTCATGATCTTGGCGGTATCCATCGCGCTTCCACCGCCGATGGCGACGTAACCGTCCGCCTCGAAGCCCTGGGCGAACTCGATGGCCGCCTTGACGGCGGTATCGGTGGGCTCGACGCTCACCTCCTGGAACAGGCCCGTCTCGATCCCCTGGGCGCCGATCAGCCCGTTCGCCCGCTCGGGAATCCCCGTCGCCATCACGCCGGGATCGGTCACGACCAGGACGCGCTTGAGGCCGAGCGCCCGGATATCGTGCCCGATTTCCTCGGTTACGCCGACCCCGAACTTGTACGGGGTGGAGCGCATGGTAAACACCGTATCCTTCATCGCGTCACTTTCATGGATGGATTTTCGAATCGGGGCGGGTCCGGCCCTGGAAACCCCAGGCCGGCGAATCTCCGCGCCGCCCCGCCAAGCCAGCCGCACCGCCCAGGCGACGCGGGGTTGGGCGGCCCGGATTACGGGTTGCGGGGAAGCTCCCGCGCACGCTGCACGGCAAGATTGAAATAGGCGTGCGCCCGGCGGGCAAAATCGTCCGAGGCCGCCGCATTCGCCGCGTCGACCTGGCGTTCGCTGTAGACCAGGCCGCGCCGCATGGCCTGAAAGGCCTCGTACACGGGTAGGATCTTTTCCAGCTCGCGGTCGCGGGAGACGCTGACGTAGCGCTTGAGGAAAAGCTCGGCGGTCTCATTGGCGTCCGCCAGATTCAGCTCGTTGAGCAGGGTGGCGACGTCGTTCGCGGCATCCAAGAGGCGGTACTTGCGATGGGTCTCCAGGGCGGAGACGGCCAGCACGTCCTTGCCCCGCATGTAGATGTGCTCCGGTATGAACGCGCCGTGCCCATCCACCACGCGGTCCCGCTTCTGCCGGCGGAGAAACAGCTTGCGACCCTCGTCCAGAAATCGCTCCAGGGGCCGCATGGTCATGTCGTACATGGCGTCGGTAAGCGTCTGGCCGATGTACTTCTTCGCCTGGTAGGCAATCTCCTCCACCAACCCGCGCAGGTGCTCCGGGCGGCCCACTTCTGCCGCCTTGTCCGGGGCGGCGTGGGCCTGATGCTCGTCGGCCAGGTAGCGGGCTAGGCGGCCGATGGCGGTCTGCGTCGCCTTGCCGTGGGCCAGGAGGTCGCTCAACCAGTAGTGGCCGGAGAGCTGCTTGATCCGCACCGCGTAGGCGACCTCCTCACCCTCGCCGCCCATGGCATAGCCCGACTCGGTCTGCACGATGGGCACCACCGCCTCGTAGCACCCCGGGGCCCAGCGTTCCCCCACGCGCAAGGCCTCGTGGGCGTAGGCTTCCTTAATGGCCAGACTGGAATAGACGGGGCTGTTTTTCCGGATTTTATACAGGTGGTCGCCCGTCCGGTAGAGATAGGAGGTGCCCGTTTCCTCGAATTTGATGCGGCGGCTGGCGGATGGGTATAGACTTTGGTCCAGCAACGCCTTGTGGAATTCCGGATAGGCTTTCTTGGCCATCAAATTCACCTGGCAAGGCGTTGCAGCCGGCCCAAATGGATTTTTGAACGATCCAGCCGGCAGCCGCGTTGGGTTCGTCAGCTGCTCCGGCCGGTCCTAATATGAAGCGGATTCGGATCGAGATCAGAAGCGGACCAAATCGGATTCGGCCTGTTCCGGGATTCCGGCGGGAGGCTCCCTTCCCCTCCGCTCACCGTCCGGCGCGGCTGAACGGCATCGGCCCCCGATGGGTCCAAGCGGTTCCGACGGCCACTTATCCAATCATGGGAATGTTAAAAAATCAATCACGTCCCGCGCCCCCATCCGCCGCGGCGGGCCGCGGCGCGGGCGGAAGGCGGGCAGCATGACGGACGCCAGCCGCCATTCGGGCACCCTTATCGTCGGCGGCGGCGTGATCGGCCTCTCCATCGGGTGGCGGTTGCTGCAGCGGGGGGAGCCCGTGACCATCCTCGAGCGGGGCGAGGCGGGCCAGGAGGCCTCCTCGGCGGCGGCGGGAATGCTCTCGATCGCCAACGAGGTGCATTACCAGGAGGATCTGAACCTGCTGCTGCGCATGGAGAGCATGCGCCTCTACCCCGATTTCGTCAGCGAGTTGGAGTCCTTCGCCGGAAGCTCGGTCGACTACCGCACCGAGGGGGCCATCGCGATCTCCCTGCACGCGGACGATACCGCCGAGCTCAAGAATCTTTTCGAGTACCAGCTCGAGCGGAAGCTGCCGGTGCGCTGGATGAGCGGGGAGGAAGTTCGGGAATTGGAGCCCGGCGTGGCGGGGTTCGTCGTGGCGGGGGTGATGTGCCCCATGGACCACCAGGTGAATAACCGCTTGCTCGTCTCGACCCTGCGCGCCGCCTTCCTCAAGGCGGGCGGCACCTTGCGCGAGCATTGCGAGGTGAGCGAGTTGCGCATGGAGGACGGGCGCCCTCCGGCGATCGTCGCCCAGGGGGAGGAATGGCGCCCGGCGCGCGTCGTGCTCGCCGCGGGCAGCTGGTCGGGACTCATCCCGGGCCTGGACGGCTGGCTGCGGCCGCTGGTGCGGCCGGTCAAGGGACAGATTTTGGCGCTACGCATGCCCTCGCCGGATTTTCTCGTCCACATGCTCAAGACGCCGGACGTGTACATGGCCCCGAAGAGCGATGGGCGGCTGGTGATCGGCGCCACCGTGGAAGAGGTGGGGTTCAACCGCGATTTTACCGCGGGCGCCGGCTACGAGCTGCTCAAGGGTGCGTGGCGGGCCATGCCCTCGGTGTACGAGCTGCCCATCGACGAGATGTGGTGCGGATTCCGCCCGGGGAGCCGCGACAACGCACCCTTGCTGGGCGAAACGGGGGTCGAGGGGTTTTACGTGGCCACGGGCCACTACCGGAACGGGATTGTCAATACCCCCATCACCGCCAAATACATGAGCGAGCTGATCCTGGACGGCAATCGGCCCGAATTGCTGCTAAAGCTATCGCCGGGCCGGTTCGCCTCAGGAGCTTGATCGGCTTTCCGGAGGTGGGGCGGCTTGGGGACCCGTGACGCGATGACAGCGTATCAATATAACGCGTGTCGCTGCCGAGCGGCGCGCACGCGGACGGCCGTGCGATCGCGTGAACGCGGCGGTTGCCGTTCGATCCGAACGGGACTATGCGACTTCTGATCGTCGACGATTCCGAAATCCGATTGCAGCAGTTGCGGCAGATTGTCACGGAGATCGGCCACGAGGTGATCGGTATGGCGAAAGACGGCCAGGAAGCCGTGGAGCGGTTCCGCAGCCTGCATCCCGACGCCGTCATCATGGATCTGATCATGCCGCGCATGAACGGCCTGGACGCGCTACGGGAGATCCTCGCGGTCGACCCGGACGCCAACGTCGTCATCGCCAGCTCGATGCGTTCGCCGGAAAGCGCGTTGGAATGCGAGCGAAACGGGGCCCGGTTCTATCTCCACAAGCCATTCGACCCCGAGATGGTGCGTAGCGTCGTGGCAAAACTCGCCGCCCAGTTGAACGGCAAATCGGCCTCTGAGCGGCGGGGCGCAGCCCCGGACGCGGCGGGGTAGGCCTGCGCTTTGCCACCCTCGAGCCCCGGGATGCCGCCGGGCTGCCGGGAATCCCCCCGCGGACCGGCGCCGCGGCGGACGGCGATCCGGCGCCGAGCCCGCCCAATTTCGATGGAGCCCGCCGGACATTCGGATCCTCCCTCGCGTCCGGGCGGAGCGACCCCTGGGCGATCGCCTGCCGATGGAGGCTTCTTCAATTTTTCTTGAGAATCGTGTAGTCTGAAGGCTTCCGAATAGGGCTCCGATCCGCACGGGACTTCACTCGGGGTGCCTTCGGTCCTCGTTCCGAAGGGTTGGGTCAGATGGCTGCTGTTCCGGCACAAATTCCCATCCAGGTCATCAATGTGGATCTGGCGCTCGAGCGCCAAAAGATCCTGCGGGGGAAAATCCGCGACCTCTTCAAAGTCATCAACCAGAAGTCCAAGACCGTCCGTAAGGAGTTGGTCTACACCGTCAACTCCGAGGATATGGCGTTAGAGCCGGTTCTGCGCTCCAATCCCGAAGCCGACGCGCTCTTCACCGCCTTCAGCTACGACGTGATCACCTCCGACGCGTTCAAGGACGAGGTGATGGCCGACCGGCCGGTGGAGGACATGACGATCGACCCCCAACTGCGATACCCGGTCATCGCGGCGTTCCGCAAGCTGTCGGACCGCGGCGTATTCCGCCACCGCCAGCTGGTGCTGGTGGGCGATCTGTACGAGAAGATCGGCCAAGTGCTGAAGTCCCACATTCCTCTCGAGGTTTCCATCTTCACCAGCAAGGACCGGCAGGAAGTCTCCCAGTACATTCGCATCCCCCGCATCGAAAAGATCTCTCCGAGTCTCGACGGCGGCGATCCCCAATCGGACCAGATCTCGTTGGGCCAAATCTCCTCGGTGAAGATCGCCGGGATCGAGTTTCGCAGCGTGGTCAACATGCCCGAGGTGGAGAACCGCTTCGAGTTGAAGGACCACTCCATCATCGACACCACCCGCAAGCTCTACAGCATGGAAGGGCTGAAGCAGGTGCTCTTCCGCGAGTTCGTGCAGGAGGAAAAGCTAACCTTCGTGCGGGGCAAGAAGGTGTTCATCGTCCTCGAGGAAGACCTGGAACACGTGATCTCGGAGCGGCTGGTCTTCGACAAGATGCAGCGTATTTACCGCCACCACACCCTCGAGGAGGCGGAACACACCCTGTCCACCGGAAAGTCCCAGGGCATTGTCGACTACTTCGAGAGCAACGGCTACGACATCGTCTTCGATCAATTGTCGCAGGACGAGCGCGATCAATTTCTGTTGGCCGTGCTCGGCAAGCGGCTGGGTGAATTTCTGGACAAGGAGCTCAAGACCCAGAAAGCCCACATCGGCGCCCTGGACGACGGGGAGCTGCAAAAGATCTTCTACAACGTGCCCGAATCCGTCATCGGACAGGTGCTGAACGGGCTCAAGTCGAAATCCTACGAGCGCTATTTGGCCCTGGTGCCGGTCAAGATCCGCGAAAGCGTGATCCTCGATTTCCTCTCCAAGCCCCAGTACGCCGGGGCGGCGTGGGGTGCCGTGGGCGAGGAGGAAAAGAAGGAGATCCTCACCTCCCAGGCGCCGGTGGTGCTGGCTCACATCAACCTGGTGGACAGCAAGCTGTTCAAGACCAAGTTTTCCGGCATCAAGTTCGAGTTCGACCGCAACTACGACAGCGCCTCGCTGAAGACCATGAGCAAGGAGGAACGCGAGGCGACCTTCTCCCTGTTCCGCAAAAGCCTGGAGCGGGTGAAGATCCCCCAGAGCGCCATCGAAAAGCAGTTGACGCCGGAGCAGGTAGCCCGATTCATGGGGGGCTACATCAACGCCCACCAGGAAGAGTTCTACAACCGGCTGAACCCCCTGGTGCGCAAGCAGTTGTGGGTCACGGTGGGCAAGCAGTACCGGGATCACATCGACGATACCCTGCACTTTCTCGACAAGGTCGAGATCATCAAGGGCAACAAGGAGACCGGGCTGGACCTGCTCTTCACCAACACCGCATTCCTCAACTTCCTCAAGAAGGGGGAAAAGCCGGAGTTGACCAACTCGCTCTTCCTGGCCCTCAAGCGCACCAACAAGGGGGAATCGAAAAACGCGCTGCTTAAGAAAGTGCTCACTTCCCCGGACTGGAAGGCGAACCGGGTGGCGGGCGTGCCGCGCATGCTGAGCGAACCGGAGAACTACCCCATCTACCAGAAACTTTCCGACAAGGTGGAAGGGCTGGAGTTCCTGTTCGATAGCCTGATCTGCACGCGCGCCGTCCACGAGCAATTGAAAGACAAGGATCCGCTCAAGAACGCCACCGTCACCATCATCGACGACCTCGTCGATTCCAACCTCGTCAACCTCTTTCATAAAGGCTACGTCAGCAAGGACGACTACCAGGAGTTCAACGCGTCGGTGGAGAAGGAAATCGATAAGTTACGCGGCAAGCTTTCCGAACGGGAGGCGGAGGACCCCCTGGGGGTGTACATCCTGGAATCGATGCAGATTCTCAACGACATGGCCGTTCAGGCCATGTCGGGCGAGTTGGAACGGGGGAAGATCGAGGAGATCGACAACCGCCGCCAGGTGCGTCAGCGGCTGGAGGACGGCCTCAAGGCGCACCTGGAAAAGATCGAGGACTTCCTGGAGAAGGGCGGCCGTCAGTTGGAGGGGCTGGGTACCAAGACCCAGCAGGCCGAGAAGATGGTCGCGATGCAGGCCAAGATCACCGACGAGGCAATGCAGAAGGCCCGCCAGATCATGGGAGAAATGGCCAAGCTGCAACAGGCGCAGGCGAAGGCCAACGCCGACAAGAAAAAGGTGGCGCTGACCCAGAAGCAGCTCTCCCTGAAGTTCTTCGAGATCGTTCAGCCCCTGCTGCTGGAACAGATCAAGCGCTTCCCGGCGTTCGTCGAGAACTTGCTGGACAGGTTCCGCTCCAAGGTGCACGTGCCGGAAAGCATGGCGCGCCGGGTGATCTTCAAGTTCACCGACGACGAGATCGAGCGCATCATGCGCTACAAAGTGGTCTTTGCCACCAAGGACGACATCCTGCTGCAGTTCATCGTCACCTGCCTGCACATCGACAACCTGGAAGACACGTTGTTCTCGATGGCGAAGGCGGAAGGCGTCCCCCGGGACACCGATATCCTCTTCTACGGTCCGGGCTACACCCCCGAAGACTTCGAGGGAAAAGTGAAGGAGCGGCGGATGGTCGCCTTCGCCGACGAGGCGTTCTACAAGCGCCTGCTCGCAAACGAAAGGCTCAAGGGGCAAACCAAGTCCGTGCTCACCAAGACCGCCAAGGAGATGTCGGTCAGGAAAGGCCAGGTCGATGCCGCCAGCAAGGACGTCCAGGCGAAGCAGGCCAAGCTTCAGCAGATCGAGTCGACCTCCAATTCCCTCACCGAGCAGCGGAACAAGCTGGAGCAGCGAATCCAGAACCAGCGGGAGAAGCAGCATCACTTCCGAGGCGAGTTGGAACTGTTGGAGACCAAGTTCGAGGAAGTGGACAGCCGCTTCGATGAGATCAAGCAAAAGGTGGACGAGGCCATGGCAGGCTCCGAGGGGGACACGATCTCCCTGCTCGCAGATGGAAACAATGGGCTGGGCGAAAACCTGAGGGACGACCTGGTGGCGCTGAACAAGGAGCTGGCCCGGATGATGTACATCAAGGGGGTAAAGGATGCCGGGAATACGATTTCCAAGTCGACCCAGAATGGCATCCTGGACAAGATGGAGGCGCAGGAAATTTACGACTTCGCCAAGAGGCCGTTCAAGAAGCTGATCGTCGCGGACGACGGGTCGATCCTCGGCCGCAACATCAAGCGCAACTTCATCAATGTGGCCTCCCAATATTTCCGCCTCAGCGAGACGGTGATGGAGGATGTCTCCA
>JAPUJL010000198.1 GCA_027296185.1 SAR324 cluster bacterium
GCTACGAGCTACGGGTACAGGCCCCATCGGGCAACATCGACGCGGGCTGGGTCGACCAAATGATCCAGGCCCTGCACCAGACCCACGAGCGGGAATATGGACGGCGATTTCCCGACAAGGACATCGAGTTGGTGAACATCCGGGTGGTGGGGATCGGCAAGATTCCCGACCTCAAACCCGCGGAACTGCCCGCCGGTGGCGCGGAGCCCGATCGCGAGGCCTTGACCGCCACGCGGAACGTGGTGTTCGACGTGGGCGGACGGCCCGAGACCGTCGCTACGCCCCACTACGACCGCACCCGGTTGAAGGCGGGCAACGTGATCCGCGGCCCGGCGGTGGTGGAACAGACCGACACCACCACCCTGATCCTGCCGGAGCTCACCGCCGAAATGGACCGCTTCGGGAATTTGATCATTCGGTTGTAAACGAGGTGCGTTCCTCGTCGACCTTTTGCAGTGCCGGGGGTAAGTTGGAATCTCGTAATATGGCTGCAGGGAGCCTCGCTCCCTGCCAGGGGGGGAAACTGGCCCGCGGCCTGTTTCACCACTCTCTAATCGAGTCCCAGCTCTTGGCAATCCTGCTGACAGTCAAGGTTCGGCGATAGGGGGACCGCGTCCCCTTTCTTGTCGAATCGCGGTAGATACGCGCACACGGAGACATCCCATGGCGGAAACGACCGGCACCATCGGACCCATTGGCCAACCCATCGGCGACGTGGTCAAGGCGCTGAAGGCGGCTTACGGCGAGGACTGGAGCTTCGACATCGTCAGCCACATGGCCCTGGCGGGGCGGGTGGAAATCGTGGGCGAGCTGCGGACCAATGGCTCCACCGTCCGGGAACGGGGCACGGCCAACGGCAGCGCTGGGAACGGCAAGGGAGCCCGGGGCAATGGGGTCCGCGGGAACGGCGGGGGCGGCCGGACCGTCGGCGAATTACTGGAACTGGCCAGCGACGACGCCCTGCGCCGGTGCGCCATGCGGGTGCTCGATGGGCAGGGGTCCGCCGGTGCAAGCGCCCCCGCGCCTATCCCGGCACCGCCGCGAGCGCCCGCTACGCCGCCTGCGCCTGCGGCAATGAGACCGGCTCCCGCGGCGGAACCGGCGCCCCGATCGGTTGAGCTCGCGCCCGCGCCGGCCACGCAATCCGGTGAGTTGGTCCCCGCACCCGCGCCGGCTCCGATGATTGCCCCTGCGGCCCCCGCACCGGCTCAAATCGGCGCCCCTGCGCCCTCAGCGCGGCCCGCGGCACCCGAGGTGGACGGCGCGCCGCTGGACCCGGTGACCCTGCGGGTGGTGGGCGGCGCGTTCAACGCCATCGCCAAGGAGATGGCCCACGTGCTGTACCGGATGTCCTACTCCAGCATCATCCGGGAGTCGGAAGACCTGGGCTGCGGCATATTCGACGTGGAGGGAAACGAGCTGTGCGAAAGCGAAAGCACGCCCATGCACATCGGCTCGCTGCCTTTCTACATTCGTGGCTTCATGAAGCGGCTCGAGGGGAATATTCATGAAGGCGACGTGATCATGCACAATCATCCCTATTATGGCGCCTCCCACACGCCCGACGTGTGCATCGCGGTGCCCATTATCCACAACGGCAAAATGCTGGGCTTCGCCGCCTGCACAGCCCATCTGATGGACCTGGGCGGCGCCGCCCCAGGGATCAACGTGGACGTGGTGGATACCTTCGCCGAGGGCAAGCTCTTCAACGCGATCAAGCTTTACGAGCGCGGCAAGCGCAACGAGGAAATCTTCAAGATTCTGCAGGATAACTTTCGCACCCCGGACATGAACATTTCCGATATCGAGGCCATGATCGCGTCGGTGGAGCTGGGCCGGACTCACTTCATCAAACTCGTCGAGAAGTACGGCGGGGAAACCGTCATGGGCACCGCCTACTACTGGATGGATTACTCCGAGTGGATGCTGCGCCAGGAGATCGAGAAGATTCCCGACGGCGACTACCACAGCGAGGGGTGGCTGGACGACGACGGCAAGAACCGCGACCAGCACCTGAAGGTGAACGTCACCGTGCGCATCCGCGGCAGCGACGTGACCATCGACCTCACCGGCTCGGCGCCGGAGGTGGAAACGGGGTTCAACGTGCCTTACGAGGGCAGCCTGCTGGTCTCCTGCTATTACATCATCCGCACCCTGCTGCTGGACGAGGTGGCCTTCGAGGAGTTCATTCCGCAGAACGAGGGCATCTTCCGCCCGGTCAAGGTGATCGCCCCCAAGGGCACCATCTTCAACCCAAATTTTCCCCGGGCCTGCTTCTCCCGCTTCGCCCAGATTCAGCGGGTGCTGGACTGCGTAATTCAGGCGCTGGCGCCGGTGATTCCCGAGAAGGCGACGGGCGGCAATTCCGCATCGCTGTATTTCATCTCCTACAGCGGATTCGTCCCCGAGCGGCAGCAGTACTGGATGTACCTGGAGGTGGACGAGGGCAGCTACGGCGGCCGCTACGGCAAGGACGGCATGGACTGCGTGGACAACCTCATGGCCAATACGCGCAACAACCCGGTCGAGGAGCTGGACATGCACTACCCCTTGCGCAACGAGCGCTACGAGTTGCGGCCCGATCCGCCGGCGCCGGGCAAGTGGCGCGGCGGCATCGGGATCATCCGGGAGAACCGCTTCCTCGAGGACGGTTACATCTCATGCGAGGCCGACCGCCACTACGAGGCGCCGGTGGGCGTCTTCGGCGGCCATCCGGGCTTGACCGGCAAGCTGGTGAAAAATGCCGGCACGCCCGAGGAGGAAAGCTGGCCTTCGAAGATCACTGGCTACAAGATGGCGGCCGGCGATATGGTGAGCATCACCGGACCCTCCGGCGGCGGTTACGGCGATCCCAAGGAGCGCGATCCGGAGATGGTGCTGAGCGACTGGCTGGACGACTACATCACCCTCGAGTCGGCTCGCGACGATTACGGAGTGGCCATCGACGCTGCCGCGGAGTCTGTCGATTCCGCCGAGACCCAGCGGCTCAGGGCCGGCTAAGGCGCTCCCGTCCGCATCCTTCCCT
>JAPUJL010000199.1 GCA_027296185.1 SAR324 cluster bacterium
TCGATCGCTTCGGTCATCGCGGGTGGCCCGTCCGATCCAGCCCCTTTGGGTTGCTCACTTGCTTCGCTGCCCCGCCACGACCGGCGGGCCAGCACCGGCCATCATGGCCCGAACCCAAGGCCAGGGCAACTTGGCCTCGGCGGAGAGCCCCTGCCGCGCCGGCCGCCGCCCTGCAAACAACTCCGCCCCGCCCGTTTTCAGGGGCGGCGGATCGTGGTAGGGATAGATGCTCAAATGGGCTCACGGGGCGGCTCCGCACTCCACCCAGCCGGGCGAAGGAACGACGACGACCATGGCGAAGCCCCTGTCTCTGATCCGCTACGACCTGACCCTGCCTCACTACTTCGGCTACGCCCCGGCCCCGATCGTCGACACGCGGCCGGTGATTCCGCGCCAGGGGGAGCGGGGGCTGCTCATGCGGGGCGAGTTCGGCATCAAGGAGGACGGCGACCTGCGCCCCATCGTCGCCCACAACACGACTCACCTCGACGTGCCCTTCCACTTCATCGAGACGGGTGCCGACCTGGCCGCGGTGCTGAACCAGCCCGGCCTGCCGGCGGACCGCCCGTGCCTGGCCCGGGTCGTGAATCTGGGAGGCCGCCCGGAGCAGCCGGGCAGCTACACCCGCGGCGGGGTAACCTACTGCGAGGTCATCACCGCCGATCTGCTGCCGTCCGCCGAGACCCTGCGCGGCTACGAGGCGTTGGTGGTGCTGACCGGCTTCGCCCGGATCACCTCCCGTCGGCCCGAGAGCCGCTACACCCCGGACACCGACGGTTCCTACCATGTTCCCCACCTGAGCGACAGCGCGGTGGCGCGCATCCTGGAAAGCGGCGTGCGGCTCCTGGCGCTGGACTCCAACACCATCGAGCCGCAGACCGGCACCGACCCGGTGCGCTTCGGCAGCGACGTCCATTTCGACCTGCTCGGTCACGAACCGCCCGTGCTGGTTGTGGAAGGGCTCGGCGGCGCCCAACTGGAGGAACAGGTGGGCTTCGTCCCGGAGGAGGGGCTGCTCCACGTGATTGCCCGGCGGGTCAATGCCAGCGGCGCGGATGCGGCCCACAGCCGGGTGTTCCTCTACTTTTACCGGGGCGATGGGGACGGCGCCGCCCTGCGGAGATTGGCCGAGACCCTGACGGCGGAGGAACTCCATGGCTGAGGCGAAATCCGGGCGGGACATCATCCGCGGGCTGCTCGATCCGGCCAGCATCGGCCGCCGGGCACGGGTCGAGGGCTGGGTGCGGACCCGCCGCACGGGCAAGGACTTCACGTTCCTCGAGGTGAACGACGGCTCCAGCCTGGCCAACCTGCAGGTGGTGGCCGATGCCTCCCTGCCCGGCTACAGCGAGATACCCCACATCACCACCGGCTCCAGCGTGATCGTATCGGGCACCATCGTGGAATCCCAGGGCAAGGGACAGGCGGTGGAAATGCAGGCCGAGGTGGTGACGGCGGTGCAGACCGCGGCGCCGGACTTTCCGCTACAGAAGAAGCGCCACGGCTTCGAGTTCCTGCGGGAAATCTCCCACCTGCGGGTGCGCTCCAACACTTTCGGGGCGGTGTTCCGGGTGCGCAACGCCATGTTCTTCATCGTCCACGAGTATTTCCAGAAGCGCGGCTTCATCTGCCTCCAGGCGCCCGTCATCACCGCCAGCGATGCGGAGGGGGCGGGGGAGATGTTCCGCGTGACCACCCTCGATTCCGAACGCGGCAGCGGCAGCCCCGGCGGCGGGGACGGTGCCGGCGGAGGCGAGGACTTCTTCGGGCGCAAGGCCAGCCTCACCGTCTCGGGGCAACTGGAGGCGGAAATCTTCGCCCACGCCTTCCACGACGTCTATTCCTTCGGGCCCACGTTTCGCGCGGAAAACAGCAATACCTCCCGCCACGCGGCCGAGTTCTGGATGATCGAACCGGAGATGGCCTTCTGCGACCTGGCGGGCAACCGGCGCCTGGCGGAGGACTTCATCAAGACGATCGTCGCGGGCACCCTGGAGCGCTGCGGGGCGGACATGGCCTTTTTCGATCAGCGCATCGAGCCGGGTCTGCTGGACAAGCTGGATCGCTTGCTGGCCTCCGACTTCGAGACCGTCACCTACACCGAGGCGGTCGCGATGCTGGAGGCGTCGGGGGAAAACTTCGAGTACCCCGTCGGCTGGGGGCTGGACCTGCAGTCGGAGCACGAGCGCTATCTCACCGAAAAGAAGATCGGGCGGCCCACCTTCGTCATCGATTATCCCAAGGAGATCAAGGCCTTCTACATGCGCCTGAACGACGACGGGCGTACCGTGGCGGCCATGGACCTGCTGGTGCCCGGCGTCGGCGAGATCATCGGCGGAAGCCAGCGGGAAGAACGGGAGGACGCCCTGCGCGCGCGCATGGCGGAAATGCAGATCCCCCTCGACGAGTACTGGTGGTACCTGGAGTTGCGCAAGTACGGCTCGGTGCCCCACAGCGGATTCGGGCTGGGCTTCGACCGCGCCCTGATGTATTTTACGGGTATGAGTAACATCCGCGACGTGGTGCCCTTTCCCCGCACCCCGGGCCACGTCGAGTTCTGAGCAGGGCGGGGACTTCCGGGGCGAGCGGCAGCCGGCGGGAACGCCAGTCCCTGTCTCAAGGATCCGAAACCATGACCGAAAAACGAAAGCGGCTGGCGCTGATCGCCTCCAAGGGCACGCTGGACATGGCCTACCCGCCGCTGATCCTGGCCACCTCGGCTGTGGCCATGGACATGGAGGCGGGCATCTTCTTCACCATGTATGGCCTCAACATCATCGACAAACGGCGCTACGAGACCCTGGCGGTGGCGCCCCTGGCCAACCCGGCGTTGCCGGTGCAGATGCCCAACATGATCGGCGTGTTGCCCGGCATGGGGCCCCTGGCCACCAAGATGATGAAAAGCTGGTTCGACCGCGCCAACGTCCCGTCGATCCCGGAGTTCCTGCAGATGGCCCTGGACGGCGACGTGCGGCTGATCGGCTGCAAGATGACCATGGACGTGATGGGCGTCGCCGAGGACGACCTGATCGACGGGGTGGAGATCGGGGGTTCCGCCACCTACCTCGATTACGCCATGGACGCGGACATCCAGTTGTTCGTTTAGCCGCCCCATACCCGTCACCGGCCCCACGCCGGCCCCACGCCGGTGCCGCACTCCCCTCTGCGGGCCTTCCCCCCGGCCGTCCGCTGGAATGTTTCATGGACGAGACTCCGCTCCAGCCCGCACCGCCCTCGACGCCAAAGATCGACGCGCCGCTGCTCGACGCCCCGCTACTGGAAGCCATCGAGGCGGGCGCGGCGATCGTCACCGTCAACCGCCGGCTGGCCGCCCACCTCCACGAGGCGTACGGCGCCCAGCAACGGTCCGCGAGGCTGGAAGTGTGGGCCACGCCGGACATCCTCCCGCTCTCCGCGTGGGTGCGCCGCGGCTGGGATGCCGCCCGGGAAGCCCTGGCCGGCCGCGGGGGAGCGGAAGAGCCGCCCGTGCTGCTGCCCGATCATGTGGCCGCGGCCGTGTGGGAAACCCTCGTCAAGGACTCGGAGGCGGGCGCGGAACTGCTCAATCCGGAGGGCGCGGCGGGGCTTGCGGCCAAGGCCTACAAGCTGGAGCACCAGTGGCGGCTGCCCCGGGAATCCCCCGGCGCGCCGGCCAGTGAGGAGCTGCGGGCCTACCGCGCCTGGGCCGAGCGCTACGAGGCCCGCTGCAACGACGAGGGCTGGCTGGACGGTGCGCTCCTGGCGGAGCGGGTCGCCGATGCCGTGAAGCGCGGAGCGGTTCCCGTGCCGACGCGGCTGATGGTCACGGGATTCGACGAGGTGCCGCCACAGGAGGCGGCCCTGTTCGAGGCCCTGGCCGCGGCCGGTTGCCAGGTGGAACGCCACGAGCCCAAGCTCCAACCCGCCGCGGCGGTCCGCGCCGCCTTTCCCGACCCCCTGGCCGAAATCGAGGCGGCGGCCCGCTGGGCGCGGCGGCTTCTCGAGCAAGGCGCGCCGGGACCGATCGGGATCGTCGCGCCGCGGCTGGAAGCGATCCGGGCGGATGTCGAGCGCATCTTCCGCGATCTGCTGAGCCCGGGCGAACCCCTGCGCCCTTTCGGAGCGCGGGAGCCCTTCGACATCTCCCTCGCACCGCCCCTGGCCGAGGCACCCTTGGTGCAGGCGGCGCTGCTCCTCCTGCGGCCGTGGCACCGGCCCGCCCCGGCGGACGAGATTTCCCAGGTACTGCTCTCCCCGTTTTTCTCCGGAGCGGAGCGGGAGCTGACCGCCCGCGCGGCGCTGGACGCCCGCCTGCGCCGGTGGGGCGCCCCTGCGCTGGACTGGGGCACCGTGGCGAACCTGGCGGGGGAGGGCGAAACGGCCTGCCCAAAGCTGCGCGAGGCGATCGAGGGCGCCCGTGCGGCCGAGGGAAAGCAGCCCGCGTCCCAGTCTCCGGCCCAATGGGCCGCGGCCTTCGCGGGGATTCTGAACGATCTGGGATGGCCCGGGGAGCGCACTCAATCCAGCGCCGAACGTCAGGCATTCGAGGCCTGGCGGGAATGCCTGGGCGAGTTCGCCCGGCTGGA
>JAPUJL010000002.1 GCA_027296185.1 SAR324 cluster bacterium
CACCCGCCTGGCCCGGGAGCTGTCCCGCAACCGGGAGGGCGAGCGGCTGGTGGTGCTGGCGCCCCTCTACCGCCCCGGTTCCAGCCGCCCGTCGCTGTTGGACGAGCCCGGCCACTTCGCCAAGCTGGCCGAATCCCTGACCGCCGATGGGTTCGCGCGGGCGTACTTGGCCGGGGAACCGGTGGACTTGGAGGCTTGGCTGGCCCTACCGGCCGCAAAGCAACGCCTCGGGGCGGACAGCGAAATCGACCTGGTGATCGACCGGATCCGCATTACCTCAGGGGAGCGGAAGCGCCTCGCCGAGGCACTTGAGGTGGCCTTCGAGCAGGGCCGCGGGCTGGCCAAGCTGCACTTCCCCGATGCGGATGCCGGGGGCGGCGGGAACGGCAGCGATGGGAACGGCGCCCGCGGGAGTGCCGCGCGGGACGGCGGCGACTGGAACGGCAGCGGCGGCGCCGAAGGGGACGGAGATTCCGAAAGCATCCCATGGCGCCTGGTCAGTCAGCCGGTGGGGTGCGTGGCGTGCGACTATTATCAGGAGGAGCCGTTGTCGCCGCGCATGTTCTCGTTCAATTCCCATGTGGGCGCCTGCCCGTCCTGCGCGGGGCTGGGCAAGAGCGAACAGATCGACCCCCAGTGGCTGGTGCCCTTCCCCGAATATCCCCTGTTCGGCGGAGCCCTGGTCGCCGGGCGGCTCGGCTCCGCCCTTGCCCGCCGCAACGGCAAGATCGAGCGGGCGCTGCGCGCCTATGCGGAGCGGGAAAGGATCGATCTGGAGCGTCCCTTCGGCGAACTGGCCGAGGACGACCGGCGGCGGCTCCTCCATGGCGATGGCCGCACCCTGCGCTACCGCCGCCGCCGGGGCTTCTCCCGCGGCTACCGCACCGTGGACGAGCGCTTCGACGGGTTGGTGGGGCTGGTGGAGCGCTGGTTCGGCAACGGCAGGCGCGCCGACTGGCTGGAGCCGGTGTTGGCGGACGTGACCTGCCCCGCCTGCGAGGGGGAGCGGCTGCGGCCCGAATACCGGGCCGTGACCATCGGCGGGCGCAACATCAGCCGTTTCTGCGGCCTCACCGTCGAGGAGGCGGCGGAGGCCATCGGCCGCTGGAAGCTCTCCCTCAACGAGCGCAAGATCGCCGAGCAGCCGCTCCAGGAGATCCGCTCCCGGTTGGGATTTCTGCGGGACGTGGGTCTGGTCTACCTGACCCTGAACCGCCAAGCGGCGACGCTCTCCGGTGGAGAGGCGCAGCGCATCCGCCTCGCCTCCCAGATCGGTTCGTTCCTGGTGGGGGTGCTCTACGTGCTGGACGAGCCCACCATCGGCCTGCACCCCCGGGACACCGGGCGGTTGCTGGAGACCCTGAAGCGCCTGCGGGGGCTGGGTAATACGGTGGTGGTCGTGGAGCACGACCCGGAGACCATCGGCGCGGCGGATCATGTGATCGATCTCGGTCCGGGCGCCGGCCACCGGGGTGGCGAGGTGGTGGCCGAGGGGACACCCGCCGCGATCCGGCGCCACAAGACCTCGCTCACCGGTGCCTATCTGAGCGGGCGGCGCAAGATTCCCGTGCCCAAGGCCCCCCGGCCCTTGGACATGCAGCGGGCTCTGGTGCTGCGGGGCTGCCGGGCGAACAACCTGAAGCGCATCGACGCGGTGTTTCCCCTGGGTGCCTTCGCCGCGGTGACCGGCGTGTCGGGGTCGGGCAAGTCGTCGCTGGTGGTGAGCACGCTGCAGCCGGCGCTGGAACGTCACCTCCACGCGGCGCGGGTGGTGCCGGGTCCCCACAAGGCGGTCGAGGGACTGGAGCACGTGGACAAGGTGGTGGTGATCGACCAATCCCCGATCGGCAAGTCTCCCAAGTCCAACCCGGCCACCTACACCGGCATCATGGACGGCATCCGCAACGTCATGGCCCTCATGCCCGAGGCCAAGCTGCGCGGATACGCGCCGGGTCGATTCTCCTTCAACGTGGCCGCCGGGCGCTGCGCCGCCTGCGACGGGCGGGGCATGAACCACATCGAGATGCACTTCCTGGCCGACGTGTGGATCCCCTGCGAGGTGTGCGAGGGGCGGCGCTTCAACCGGGAAACGCTCCAGGTGCGCTTCCGGGGCAAGAACATCGCCGAGATTCTGGACCTGGAGATCGCCCAGGCGGCCGAGCTGTTCGCCAACCACCGCCGGGTGAGCCGCTTGCTCAACACCCTGGTCGAGGTCGGCTTGGGCTACATGAAGCTGGGCCAGTCCTCCCACACCCTCTCGGGTGGCGAGGCGCAGCGGGTGAAGCTGGCCGCGGAACTGGGCCGCCCCAGCACCGGGCGCACGGTCTACCTGCTGGACGAACCCACCACGGGCCTGCACATGGACGACATCGCCAAGCTGCTCAAGGTGCTGCACCGCCTGGTGGACGAGGGCAACACGGTGATCGTCATCGAGCACAACCTGGACGTGATCAAGACCGCCGACACCGTCATCGACCTGGGTCCGGAAGGCGGAGACGCGGGCGGCCAGATCGTCGCCACCGGCACCCCCGCCGAGCTGGCCCGCAACCCCGCCAGCCACACCGGCCAAGCCCTCGCCCGCCACGTCAAGGAATTCGGCCTCGGGGACCGCGCGGGGTGACAAGGTCACTGCGGTTCCCCGTCAGTCACGCTGAAATGACGTAAATCGAGTCCGGCCACACGTCCCGCGGCGGTAGCTATTCGGCCCGTGCGGTACCGTGCGCGGCCGGCCGGGCCTCGGCGCAACCCGGCCCCGCCTTGCCACTCGGGTGGGCGGTGGGGGTTCCGTTCCCGGTGCAAGGCGCGCCGCGGCCTCCGGCGGAAGCAGGGCCGGAGCCCCGGAGCCCGGGACGCCGGTTGAATTTTCCTATCCCCCATGGTCTCCTGAAATTCGCGATAGCGAGGAGCGCCTTTCCAACCTCGCGCCCGATACCCCACCCGGCCGCGGCGGGGGCGGCCGAGGACCCCGATGCAGACAGGCTCGGCGGAACGGCGGACCGCCCCGGAGATGGAAGCCGTGCCGGGGCATTGCATTTTGCGCGGCGCGCGGATTTCTCCCGGGCCGCCCGGCCGCACCGGCCGGCCGATGATCGCGGATCGTTCGCCCGACGGGCCGCGCCGGCTGCAGGACCGCCCTCCGGAAAGGGGCGCTCATGCCAACGATGATTGCCGAAGAGCCAACCGCGACGTGATGAACAAGTTCGAAATCGACCAACTGCGCAAGGAGGAATCCTGGCGCTTGTTCCGCATCATGGGGGAATTCGTGGAGGGGTTCGATAGCCTGCCCAAGTACATGCCCGCGGTGACCATCTTCGGCTCCTCCCGCGTTTCCGAGGATCATCCCTACTACGAACTGGCGCGCAACCTGGGCAAGGCCCTCGGGGAGCGGGGCTACACCATCTTCACCGGCGGCGGGCCGGGGCTCATGGAGGCGGCCAATCGGGGCGGCCAGGAGTCCGGCGCACACTCCATCGGCCTGAACATCCACCTGCCCGAGGAACAATCGCCGAACCCGTTCGTCACGGAGTCCTTCGGGTTTCGTTACTTCTTCG
>JAPUJL010000020.1 GCA_027296185.1 SAR324 cluster bacterium
AATCCGATCCTCGGTCAGAACATGGCGCCGGGCCAAATCCGACGTCAGGATCTGCGGGGCCTGCGACTCTTCAGCCTCGTCTTGGGCGGCGGCCGGAGCAGCCCAGGCGCACAGCGCCAGTGCCAGCAGCAGGGCCGAAACACGGGTGGTGACACTCAATTTAGCCATCCTTTTTTGTGAGCGGCACGGCACGGGCCGCCGCCGCCTGATCTCCGGTTGATCCGGAACCGCTTCCCGTTACGGCTGGAAGTTGATCTGCACGTCGGCGCGGAACAGGTTTTCCTTGATGTCGTCAAGGCCGGATTCCGTCACGCCCAGGTCTTCGAACGACGGCGGCTCCGAATCGTCGGCCACCGGCTCGTCGCCGATGGTGTCGTCGACGTCTTCGCTTTCGGCCTCGTCCAGGTCCTCCTGGCTGACGATGCCCGCTTCCACTAAGGCGTTTTGGCCGGGGAACCGGCGCGCTTCCGGTGAGGTCGGGTTGGGCGAATCGAGATTATCGCCGGCGAATTGATCCAGCACTGCGGGGGGAACGACCACCGCCAGCGTGGCCGAGCGGTCTCCAAGGACGATAGAAACAGTGTTCGGGCCGATGGGGACTTCCTCACCGGTTTGACCGATCAGATCGGTAACGTCCTGGACGCCGATCGTCAGGGTATTTCCCCGAGGCGTGACCGAGACCAAGTTCTCCGTGCCCTTCACACCGATGACGGCGGTGGCGGTCTTGGTATTGACCGTCTCTCCACCGAACAGCCCTTCCACCAAGGAGCGGAAGCGGCCGAAGAGCAACCGGGCAAACCCTTGCTTTTCCTGCTGCTGGAAGGGCTTGACCTGGAACACCGCATTGGCGCCCATGGCGATGGTCGACTTCTCCCGCGTGCGCAAGGTCACGCGCGAGTCGGCACCCACTCGCAGCAGGTCGCCCACGAACACGGGAACCTGCTCGTTTGCCGTCTGAAACTTGAGGCTGTCGCCTTGGCGCAGGACGGTCAGGGTGCCCTGCTCCAGCGTGGCTTGCCCGTATTCCTCCTGCGCGCGCAGCAGGTGAGCGAAACCGATCACCAACGTCAGAACCAACGCGGATGTCATGAACTTCATAGCGAGCCTCTCAGCTTGATGCGTCTCGATCAGGCTTCCAAAATGCGCATGGAAGCAATTCCTGATACCACGTTTCACGAATGCCGTACAATCGCCAGATCCGCTCGGGCCGGGCCGCCAGCTGGGCGCCCGCCCAAGCCGCCGGCGCGGCGCGGCCGATCGCTTTTCACTGCCATACAAAAAATCTGCGTAATCTTACATTCTGTCTCGGCACAAATCAAGCCCTTTTCGGAAGGAGGCGAATCCTCGAGCGGGCGGTTCCTGACGGCATCGAGCGGCGCCCGCCTCCGTGTGCGGCTTCCTATCGTGTCTCGATGGGGGTCGAATGCCCGGGGCGGCCGATCGTCCAATCCTCGGCCTATTCCTCCGCTATGGCCTCGGCGAGCGCGCCCCAATCGCCCCGCTCGATTGCCGGGGTCTGGCCGCCCAGGGCCATGAACTTCGCCATGCAGCGCTGGGCTCCGGCGGTCTCCACCACCCGGTTGAACAACCGGGTTTCCTGGATCAATCCGTCGTGCAGCGTGGGGTCGGCGGCGTCGACGGCTTCCTTGGCCAAGGCGATGGCCTCGGCGGGAAACGAGGCGATGCGATAGGCCAGCCCCTCGACGAACGGCCCCAGCTCCGCTTGGGGCAGCGCCCGGTTGACGTAGCCGTACCGCTCGGCCAGGTCGGCGGTGAAATCCTCGCAACCCAGCACGATCTCCATGGCCCGGGCGCGGCCGAGGCGCCGGGGCAAGCGCTGCGTACCGCCGCCCCCGGGGAAGATGCCCAGCATCACCTCGGGTTGGGAGAGGATCGCGCGCTCCCGGGAGGCGAAGACCAGGTCCATCGACAGGGCCAGCTCGCTCCCGCCTCCGCGGGCGCGCCCCTCGATCTTGGCGATGGAGACCTTGGGCATCGTGCGGAACCGGTCGGTCATCTGCTGGAAGAAGTTCGGCCGGTCGGTCTCCTGCTTGCCGTCTGCGACGATTCTCTGGATGCCCGTGACATCCGCGTGAGCGATGAAGAAGTCCGAATTGGCGCTCTCGACCACCACCACCCGCACCGCCGCATCGGCGGCCAGTTCCTTGCCCAGGTAGTGGAACTCCAGCATCAACTGACGGTCGAACAGGTTGATCGGCGGATGATCGATGGTGACGAAGGCGACGCCCCGGTCGAGGCGGACACGCAAGGATTCGAATTCGTAGGCCATGGTGGCTCTCCCAGCGGGGTGGCGGTGTTGAGGAAGCGTCTCGCTTCCCCTTGGGGCGCACCATAGCAATTGCCTTCCCCGCGCGCAGCCGGCCGAATGGAGCGCTCCGCTGCGCGCCCCCGCCGGAGGGCGTGCCGCGGCAACGGCAGCCCGCGGAAGCGCCCCCGCCAGAGGCGGTGTCGGGGCAATGGCGGCCCCCGAAAGTGGTCTATTGAAAAGCGTGGCCGCGCCTCCGCTCAGGCGCTCGATCCGACGGCGGCCATTTCCATGGGAGCCGCTCCCTGCCGGGAGGAGCGGATCGCCCGGCGGGCCGCGCGCCGGTGGATTCCCCGGGGGCCATTTGATAGGGTGATCCGCTCGATTCGCCCCCGCCAAACCGAGCGGCGCGGGGCGTGGGCAGATCGGCCCGGAGTGAAGTTCGCGGAGAGGCACGACGATGCTGCGTCAGATTCTAGTCCCGCTCGACACCACGCAGTTCACCGCCGCCGCCACCCGGCTGGCCGCGCAGATCGCCAAGCGCATTCGCACCCTCGCCGGCAAGCACGTGGTCACCCTGGCTGGCCTGGGCATCGTGGATACCGACCAGATCCCCTCCGGAAAGTTCGCCGCCTTGGTGCCCCGTGAGCACATCCTGAGCGAGGCCCGGGAAAAGGTGAAGGAACTGCTGGAGGCGTTCCGCTCCCAGGCGATCGCCGAGGGGATTCCGCCGGAGCAGGTGGCAACCCAATACACGGAGGGCGCTCCGTTCCGCGCGATCCTGCAGCACCATGTGTTCTCGGACCTGGTGATTCTCGGGGCGAGCTGCTCCTTTCCGCCGGCGAAAAAGGACTACGACACCTTGGAGCACCTCTTCCATCGCGCGTCCCGCCCGATCCTGCTCACTCCTGCGGAGCCCCGGGAGGTGGACTCGGTGGTGTTGGCGATGGACGGGACGGCCCCCTCCTCCCGGATGATGTACGCGTTCGCCCATGGGAACCCCTTCCCCGGGGCCAAGGTGCTCCTGGCGCACTCCCGCTTCGAGGAGGAGCATCACCATCAGCAGGAGTTTTTCGACCGGGTGGAGGCGTATCTGCGCAGCTTCAGGTTCGACGTGGAGCAGGTTCGGCTGGAGCACCGCATGCTGGAGGCCTTGCCCGGGTTGGTCGAGTCGCGCAATGCCGGGGCGATCGCCATCGGAGTCCATGCCCAGCGATTTCTCGACCGGATACGCAACCCCCTGAACCTGGTGCGCTCCAGAGTGCAGCAATTGCTGCATCGAACCCAGGTTTCGCTGTTCACCGTTCATTGATCCCGGCCGGCGCCGCGAGCTGGATTTTGCAGGCTACGTTCGACTCGCGTTGGCGTCGGCCATCCGGACGATGAGTCGTTTCCAAAATTCGAGGCACACAACGTAGGGCGGGCGCCCCTGCCCGACGATGGGCCCTTGTGACGGTTGCGACACGGCCGGCCGTATTCAGCGAAGGTGGACATGAGCGAAATTCGAATCGGGTGGCGGGTGGTGCCGCTCGGCGCCGTGACCTGGGCGATGGCCTGTGCGATCGCCCTGGCCCCGGCGGCGGCAGACGATGCGGGAGATGCGGAAGCCGCCGAAGCGCTGGTGAAGGAAATCATGGAGCTTTCCGGCTGGACCCGCCAGATCGAGCAACTGCCGCCGGTGGTCGAGGAAAGCCTGGCCCGGCAACAAAACGAAGACCAACTGTCCCCCGAAGCGCGGCGGGTGATTCGGCAATTCGTGACGCAGGCCTTCCACCCGGCACTGATCTACCGCCATACCGTCAAGGCGATTCTCGGCAGGGGAGCGGACCTGGAGCGGCTGGAAGCAACCAAGCGCCTGCTGCAAAACCCCCTCTCGAGAAGGATGACCGAGCTCGAGCTGGCCGCGGGCGGCGTCGAGGGCCAGCGCCGGATGCGGGAGTACGCCGCCACCTTGTCCGAGAACCTGCCCAGCGAGGCGCGGAAATCGGTGATGGAGAAGCTCGACACGGTGACCGCGGGCACGGAATTCGCCACGGAGATGGTGGCGCTGATCACGATGGGTGTGATCCGGGCCAGCGACGCCGCCAAACCGCCCGGGGCCCGGGCGGACCCGCGGCAACTGGCGATCTACATGCAGCAGTTGCGCCCACGGCTGTCCACGCAGATGCGCGGCCTGGTGCTCATCTCCAATCTGTTTACCTACCGCTCGGCCAGCGACGAGGAAGTGCGGGATTACATCGATCTCCTGGCTTCCCGGACGGGGCAGTGGCTGGTCTCCACCCTGACGCGGTCGTTCCTGGAGGCCCTCTCCCGTGCCGCGGATGTGGCCGTGGAGGGGATCGGCAGCCAGATGGAAATTTAGGGAAAGCTCAGGATTGGGGCGGCGGCACCGGCTCCCCGGCCCGGATCACGCCCTGGATCTCGTCGGAGACGAACCCGATCGTCATGGACCGGCGGGCGCCGGGCAGTACCACGACGTCGTAGATCGTAAACGTAGCGCACGACCCAGCCTAGCCCGCCGGAAGACAAGACCGGTGACGTTTCACTCTCAAGTTCACCAAGGACAGATACTCGCTTACGAATCTATCTCAAGAATGCGCAATCGCTGCGTACTTCGAGACGCGCGCGTGGCGCGCTCCTTCCCTCTGCGGGCTCGGGACAGGCAGCAACGGCGCCTGTAGAGCTCGATTCCCTGAGAAGGATTCCGGAGGAATCCGTCTCGCCTGTCCCGTCGCCCACGCGGCTTCGGGCGGCTAGCCGGCGGCTCGATTCCGCGGATCATGGACGGAATGGCCGCAATTGCCCAGACACCCGTGCGCGTGTAAGAGTACGCCTCGACGGCGTTTCGCCGTGTGCAACTAGGCGGCGCGGACGGCCCTGCTCGAATAGGAGTAGCGATG
>JAPUJL010000200.1 GCA_027296185.1 SAR324 cluster bacterium
AGTGTTCAATCTCGTTGTCGCGGCGGGCCGCGAACATCAAGCGGCCGTCGGAAAGTCGGCGCTGGGCGGGAAAAGCATCCGGGCGTCCCATTACCGGGAGCGCCGCCGGCGGGGCTTAACGACGCGTTTTGCTGGCATCGCTTGCGTCGCTGGGGGGGGTCGTGGTGCCGGGGAAGGGGCGCGGAACAGCTCGGCGAGGGCGATGCCCGCAGCTACGGAGACGTTGAGGGAGCCGACGCTGCCTGCGCCGGGAATGGAACAGACGGCGGTGCAGGCCTCCCGCACCGCCGCGGAGAGCCCCTCCCGCTCGTGCCCGACCACCAGCACGCAGGGCGCTGCGGTGGGCGCCGCGGTCAGGGCCAGGGCGGCATCCGATTCCAGGCCGATCACGGGCACCGGTTCCCGAAGCTCGTGCAGCACCGGCGCGAGGGGTTCCGCGGCGATGAGCCGCACCTCCTCGGCTCCGCCCTCAGCAGCGCGGATCGCGGCTCCGTTGACCCGCTCCCCGGCGGAAACGCCGCTGACCAGAACCGCCTCGACGCCGAAGAAGGCGCAACTGCGGAGGATCGCCCCCAGATTGTACGGATTGCCGACGCCGTCCAGGGCCACCCAGACGGCATCGTCCACGGGCCCCGACACCTCCCAGGGAAGGTACTCCAGGGGCCGTACGGTCATGGCCAGCCCCTCGTGATGGGTGGCGCCGCTCACCCGGCGCAGGCCCTCCTCGTCCAGCTCGCGGTAGGGAATCCGCGCCGCGGCCGCCCATTTGAGGATCGGCCCCACCTCCCGCCGCACGGTGGCGGCGTGGTAGATGCGCACAATATCGTGGGGCCGGCGCGCGAAGACCGCCCAGCAGGCCTTGCGCCCATAGACCTTCTGCTCCCGCCCGCTCTGTTCGCTCATGGCCGCCGCTTGGCCTTGCCGGAATTGCCCGCTTTGAGTGGCGCGATGTGGCCCCAGGCGGTCACCTCCCGCCGGTCGTGGTAAAGCTGCCGCAGCGCACCGCCGGCCAGGCCGGCCTCGCCGAGAAACCGCTCCAACGGCCGCAGGGCGGCGTAGGGTTCCCGCTGGGGCAGCTTGACGTTGACGATGGACCGCCGGGCCCAGCCCCGCCCGATCCATTTGCGCAGCAGGCCCAAGGTCACGCCGGGAGCGATCAGCATGTCGCTCAGGAGCCAGTCCACGGGCCGCTCGGGGCGGTAGCGGAGCCCATCCTCCCGCAGATGGGTCACCGCACCGGCGTAGGCCTCGGAGGACGGCAGCTTGAGCGCCGCCCGATCCACCGCCGTGACCCGGCAGCCACGCTTGAGGAAGGCGTAACTCCACCCACCGGGCGCTGCACCCAGATCCACCACCCGCTGACCGGCCCGGGGCGCCTCGCCGAATGCCGCGAGCGCCTCCTCGATTTTCAGGTAGGAGCGCGAAGGCGCCGCCGGATCGTGGGACAGGGCGGGGATTCCCCCGGGAAAAGGGCTGGGCAGCCTGTTGACCGGAGCCTGCGCCACCCACAGGCCCGCTTCGGTCAGGCACAACTGCACGACGCGGCAACCCTTGCCTGGCGCTTCCTCCGGGCAGCGGTACGCCTCGCTCATCCTCGGAGCGAGCTCCCGGAGCGCCTCCCGGAACGCCGAACCGATTCCCGCGGCCCGCTTGTGCAGGGACTCGGCTCCGTTGGGATCGGGGGTGAACGCGTGCAGCGTCCAGGGCGCTCCGCCGGAGCCCAGAGCGGGCAGCAGCGATTCCGCGGCGGCGCGGGCCAGTCCCCGCCGGCTGGCGCCCTCGATGGACCGGGCGTCGGGCAGCCGCTGGCGCTCAAAGATCAGCGGCTGTGGGGGCAGCGGCGCGCCGCAACCGATCCGCAACCAGCCGCGGCCCCGCGCTTCGATCGCCGGGTGCGGCCCAGCGTTCCCGGCGCCAGGGGCTTTTGCCGCGATTTCATCGCTCAGGGCCGCCTCGAAGGCGGGCTTGCACAGGACGAGTGTCGGATTTCCGCCTCTGGAGCCACTCTTGGGCTGGGCAAAATTCATAATTTCATCACAACTTCTGCAACCCGAGCACACAGTGACGGGCCAGTGTGGAGGGATCGAAGCGAGCTACGCAGGTCACTTCAACCGGCCGGGAAGCCCATGGATCGCCACTGCCGTTCCATCCACCGTCATCCAAACCGCCCTGCGCCGCGGCGTGCCGCCTTGGCGCTCGAGGAGCGCATCCAGCGGGAGCAGCCGGTCTGTACCGTGTGGGGCTGTGGCCGGCCGGCGCTGACGGTTGACGCCTACTTCCCGTATCTGGATGACGACAACCGTTGCGGCGAACACACCGTCGGCCATCTCCGAATTCAGGAATCGATTCCTTCCGAACGCCTGCCCTACGGCTGAGGATCGCGGGGGCTATCCATTCCGCCGCCGGGGCCGCCGTCATCCACTGCCCGTCCGCCGTTTCCACAAGTTCAGTACCGCTCCACCATCCGCGCGATCATCGCCTCCAGGCGGCTGTCCAAGGGACCCACCACGGCCATGTGGAGCCGTTCCCGGGCGAAGAGCTCCGCCGCCAGGGCGGAAAGCCGGGATGCGCACAACTCGGACACCGCGGCCCATTCGGCTTCCTCCGTCCGCACGTCGGTGTACAGCAGCGGCCAGGCATAGCGGTCGAGCGCGGCATCGAGGGAATCGCGGCTGAAATCCAGGTCGAACCGGTAGCGGCGCTTGGCCGCCTCCAGCTCTTCCCCGCCCACGCCGCCTTCCCGGACGATCTGCAATTGCTCGAACAACGCCTCCAGCAGTTCCTCGACGCGGTCGGGCGAGACCGTCGTGGAAATATCGACTTGACCGGCATCGGCGTAGGCGGTGTAGCTGCAGCCGATGTAGTAGACCAGTGCCCGCTCCTCGCGCAGGGTGCGCTGCAGGCGGCTGTTGGGGCCGTCGTCGAGGATGCCGGCCAGCATCCCCAGAGCGATCTCGTCCGCGGAGCGGTATCCGGAAGTGGGAAAGCTCAACTGGATGCGCAGCTGGTTGTCCGAATCGGGCACCGTCCGCAGCTTCGGTCCCCGCACCGCGCGGGGAGCACCCTGGCCGTCCAACCCGGGCGCCGCGCCGTCGCCCCGGTCCGATTCGCCCCAACCGCCGAAGGTGCGGCTCACGAGGTCCTGCGCGGCCCCCGCCTCGAGCCGGCCCGCCATGGACAGCACGGCATTGGCGGGGCGGTAGTGGGCCGCGTAGTGCGACTGCACGTCATCCCGGCCGAATTCCGCCACCGTCTCCCGGGTTCCGGTGACGCTTTGGGCGATCGGATGCCCCCCCCAGAGCAGCTCCGCCATGATCGCGTCGAGGCGCACCAATTGCCCTCGATCGTTGTAATCGTACAGGATTTCGTCGAGGATGATCCGCTTCTCCTTCTCGATCTCGGGAAAAATCGGGGTGCGGGCAAAGCCGCTCAGGCCCGCCAGCGCCTCGGAGAGCAGATCGGGATGCACCACCTGGAAGAACTCGGTGTACTCGACGCCCGTCTGAGCGCCGAGGATCTCCCCCACCCGCTCGAAGGATTCGAAGACCGCCTGCGTGTCGGGATGGCTCGCGTTGCCGCGAAACAGGGCGTGCTCGACAAAGTGGGAGAGCCCCGCCTGCCCGGGCGGATCGAACCGCGATCCCGCGCGCACCAGGAGGGAGAGCAGCACCTGATGGGAAGAAGGCACTTCGATCAGCACGGTGGTGAGGCCGTTCGGCAGCCGATCGGTACGGACTTGGGGCATGTGACCGGAGAAAGGGAGGCCGCCGGCGGAACCGGCGGAACCGGCGGCCCGAGGCGCGTTACGCGCCGCGGAAGGGCGCGATGACGTCGCGCAGGAGATCCATCGTGCTTTCTGCGGGGGCCAGCATGGGCAGCCGGTAGTTGGCTTCCATCAGCCCCAGCAGCGACGCCGCCCCCTTGACCGGAATCGGATTGGACTCGATGAACAGCCCGTCGAACACGGGCAGCAGGGGCTTGAGCAGTTGCATCCCCTTGGCGAAGTCCTTGGCCTGCAAGGCGCGCATCCATTCGGCCATGGCCTTGGGCAGGATGTTGGACGCCACGGATATCACGCCGCAGCCGCCGACGGCGAAGAGCGGCAGCGTGATCGCGTCGTCGCCGGAGAGCACCTGCAGCGAATCTCCCACCAGATTGCAGATCTTCTGCATCTGCAGGATGCTGCCGGAGGCCTCCTTGATGCCGAAGATGATGCCGCTCTCGGTCAGGCGGGCCACCGTCTCGGGCAGCACGTTGCTACTGGTGCGCCCCTGGACGCTGTACAGCACGATCTCCAGCCCGGTTTCCCGCTTGATGGCCTTGTAGTGCTCGTAGATGCCCTCCTGGGTGGGCTTGTTGTAGTACGGGCTCACGGAGAGAATATGAGTCGCGCCGGCCTCCTTGAGCCGCTTGCCCTTGGCGATGACGGCGGCGGTGTCGTTGCCGCCGCACCCGGCGAGGACCGGCACGCGCCCCCCCGCCACCTTGAGGGTGGTATCCAGCACCTCCACTTGCTCGGCCTCGGTCATGGTGACGCTTTCGCCGGTGGTGCCGAGGGGTACCAGAAAATCCACCCCGTTGCTGATCTGAAATTCGACGAAATCGCTCAGGCAGCGATAATCGATGGAACCGTCCACCGCGAAAGGCGTGATCATGGCGGTTCCGACGCCTTTGTACTGGCTGTTGGTCGGCATGGCGGGCCTCCTTCGGCATCCCAGGATCGCAACGCGCGGGTGCGCGGCCGGACCCAGGTGGGCGAATATTCTACCCCGAATTGATACTAAAGTGGCTCCCTGGGGTCAACCGGAGAGACCGGGCAAACATCGCGGGGTCGGCGCGGGGAGGGCGGGGGATCGGGCGATCCCCGCCAACGCTTTTGGGAAAGGGGGCCTGGGCCTCAGTTGAGCTCGGGCCGGAGCTCGACGCCGCTGACCACGAGGGTGCGGTCCATCTGGGGGCTGATCTCCTTGCCCACCAGGGTGAAGGAGGTACTCTCGCCGGGGTCTTCGGTGGTGAACACCAGCCGAGTGCGGCGCTTGGTGCCGGGGATCAGTTCGATCCCTTCGCCGCAGCAGAACACCCACATGCCTGCGGTGTCCGCCTTGGCCTGGCTCCAGCGGTCGCCCCGGTCGTCGATCAGGTAGGCGTTGTTACGGAAGAGCAGCCGCACCACGTCCCCCAGCCGCTCCTCGAAGGCCAGCACCAGGATCAGGGTGCGTCCGGCCTTGTGGGCCACTTCCACCGTGGCGCGGTAGGATTCGTTCTCGTATCCCGGCTGGGGCAGGCTCGTGTCCAAGACGTACACCTGCGGCGGCGGAGGGCCTTCCCCTTCGGCGGCTTCCCGGGTCTCGCCGGCCGTCGGTGCGAGGGCCGCCAGCAAGGGCTCCCGCTCGAAGCGGATGAAGGCCGCGGGCAGAAAGCTCCGGTTTTGCACGTCGTTCACACGGACATCGAGTTCGACCTGATCCCCCAGGTCCGCCACGGTGCCGAAGACCAGCCCGTTCACGCCGATCTGGTTCCCCACCCGGCGGGCGAGGGCCGGGTCGTGCAGCAGCTGCCCGGATAGCCCCATCTCGTCCAGCGCTTGCTGCAGCCGCATGCGCGCGACCGTGCGGATACCTTCGATCTGGGACAGCCCCGTGGTGATGCGCTGGGCCAGGTAACGCCCCACGTCGGAGAGCTCCCCTTGCAGGTCGGGAAAGTCGACCACCGCCAGCACCCACTCCCCGTCCCCCTCTTCCTCATCCCGGTCCGGAAGACCGGCCAGCAAGTTCTCGATCAGGGCGTTGACCCCGTCTTCCACCGTCTGCGCGGTCAGGGGAACAGCCGCGGGTTGCTCGGCCACCTCGATCTCCGGCTCCACCACGGCCGGTTCCACTGCGGTGGGCTCCACCGGAGCGGGCTCGGCTTCGGCGGGCTCCGCCGCAGCCGGCTCAAGATCGGCCGGCGCCGGCTCGGCAGCCTGCGTTTCTAGCGCTTCGGCTGCTGGGGCTTCGGCTGTTGGGGTCGGCTCCGCGGCCTGCGTTTCAAGGGCTTCGGCTACTGGGGCCGGCTCGGCGGCCTGCGTTTCCAGCGCTTCGGCTACTGGGGCTTCGGCTGCTGGGGCCGGCCCGGCGGCCTGCGTTTCAAGGGCTTCGGCTGCTGGGGCTTCGG
>JAPUJL010000201.1 GCA_027296185.1 SAR324 cluster bacterium
AAACGACGCGAATCGAAACCGCGCCCCACAGCCGGCTCCGAATTTATTGTAGGAAATTCGGCGGTCCGGTACCAACTCTTTTTCAGGGCGAGGCTTTACCCCTCAGGCGCGGCGACGGTCCGCTGAGCGGAGCGGTGGCCGCCGCGATGCGCAGCTCCCTCGGCCAAGCGCCAACCCGAGTTTGCCGCTCTGGAGCGCTGCGGGTTATCTTGACCGGAGTACCCGAGCCGGCCGCCACCGGCCACCACAAACCGGCAGCGGCCCATTCAGCCCATCCCGAAATAGACGATGCCGAAGCTTTCCTTTCAATACGTTTCCGGCCCCCATGGGCCGGAGACCCTGGTGCAATTCCTCGAACGGCGCTTCCCCTATCACACCGCCGAGGAATGGCGCAGCCTGATCGCCGCCGGGCACGTCACGGTCAACGGAAAGCGAGTGCCGCCCGGCTTTGCGTTGCGCACCCGGCACAAGATCGTCTACGAACGCCCGCCCTTCGCCGAACCCGAGATCGACCCGCGGTTCTCGGTGCTCTACGAAGACGAGGTACTGTTGGCGGTGGACAAATCGGGCAACATCCCCACCAGCCCCTCGGGCAAGTACTGGAATCACTGTCTGGTGCAGGTGGTGCAGCGGGAACTGGCATTGAGCCGGCTGCACGCCTGTCACCGGCTGGACCGGGAGACCAGCGGCGTGATCCTCCTCGCGAAAACGGGACAAGCCGCACGGATCCTGGGGGAGGACTTCGCCGCGGGGCGGGTGGCCAAGGAATACGTCGCGGTGCTCAGGGGAGCCCTGGCCGGGCGGGAGACCTATGTGTCCGTGCCGCTCGCCGCCGATCCGGCAAGCAGTATCCGCATCAAGCAGGCCGCGGCCCCGGGCGGCCGTGAAAGCCGCACCCGGTTCACGTTGCTGGCGCGGCTGCCGGGGAGTTCCCTGGTGCGCGTGGAAACGCTCACCGGGCGCACCCACCAGATCCGGGCGCACGCGGCCTTGCTCGGTCATCCGGTCTGGGGCGATAAGCTCTACGGGCGGCCCGAGGCGGAGTTCATCGAATGGGTGCAAAGCGGTCCCCGCAACGCCGAAGAGCGGCATTTGCTGCACGCCTCCTCCCTGCGGTTCAACCATCCCACCACAGGCGAAACACTCACGGTCGCCTCCAGCGCCCGGCCGCTGGTGGAATTGCTGATCCAGCAGGCGCCGCGTCCGCGCTTATGAATCGGCCGCCAAGGCGAACCTGCCCGGCGTGTTGGCGTCCACGCGGATCTGCGCCCGTGCCGGCACAGCGTGGGCATCGAGATAACGCTGGTAGGCTTTGCCCTCGTGCTCGAGATATTGGTCGATGAACCGCTGCTCGAATTCCGCCGATTCCATTTCGTAAATGCGGCGCGTGGTCTCCTGGGGCGCCGTTTCCAGCAAGACCGATACATCGAACAGGTCCGCGAGCGGCGGCACGAAGGGCATGCCGGCGAAGGCAAGCACGACGGATTCCTCCGACAGAAACAGGGGCAAGTGGGGGCTGAAGTCCTCCGGGATTCCCTCCGGCAGGGTCTCCACGTACACCTGTCCGCCAGCCTTGGCCGGTCCCAACAGCCGATCCATGACCCACTCCCCGATGGGTTCCGAGCGCCAAGCGGAATTCCCACCGGCGGACCCAGGCTCCGCTTCCGCTACCCGCAGCAGACTGGATAGGTCGAGCAGTTCCACCAGCGGGAACCCGGCCCCCTCCAGGTGTCGCTTGAGGCGCAGGGCGAGCTCCTGATATCCGCTCAAGGGCGGGCCACCCAGGCCGATCACCGCCGCCCCGGAACGGGTAGCCGCCCGAAGGGCGCGCTCGATTTCCCGCATCACAGGGGCCGTGGGATCGAGGGATACCGTCAAATCCGCCAACGAGCCGATGCGCAGCACGTTCTTGGCGCCGAGCGCCGGCGGCACCCGCCGGGTTGCCAGCGGAAGCCCCATTTCGGCGGCCCAGCGGGTCATCTCCGGATCGTCGGTGACCCACAGATTGGCCGGATTGACGAGGGGCGCGTAGCGCTGGGCGCCCGGCGCGACAGGCGGCAAGGGCAGCGTAACGAACTCCAGGTCCGGATAGGAAAAGTCCTCGCTCGTCAGGGTCTGCTTTTGATTGGATGAGAACAGATAGATTTGGTAGTTTTGGCTGAGCAGCCACGAAATCACCTCGGCGGCCTGATCCTGCAACTGGCCGCTATCGTAGGTTTCCGCGATGTCCAGCGTAACGGAGCGGATGGAGTGAAGATCGAGCATGACTGGGGCGCGGTGCCTCGGGAATGCCGCCGACGCTCGCCACGGAAGCCGAAGGAGTATCGACGATGGCAATGACGGTGCGTACGATATTCGGTTCCGCGTGTCTTCTGGGATTCCTCGCCTTACAAGCGGGGGCGCAGATCGAGGGGGCTTACGAGTCCATCGGGCCGATCCCCGGCAAGCACTCCCTGGACACGGTCGTTTACGAGGAGTACATCAATTTCACCTGTTCTCACTGTAACAACTTTCGCGCCGCCGCACTGCCGATCAAGGAAAAATTCCGCGACAGGCTGCGCATCGTGTACATCCCCATCCTGTTTCGCGGTCAGAACGACGCGGCGATGCGGCTCTTTTACATCGCCCAGCAGCAGGGGCTGGAAGAGCAGATGATGAACGCCCTGTTCGATGCCACCTTTCGCTACGGCGTCAACATCAACGACCCGGCGGTGGTGAGCTACCTCGCCCGCAGCGCCGGTCTGGGGGAGGCCTACGCCTCCGAAGCCGGCGCGGATTGGGTCACTCAGAAGGTCGAGGCGGCCATGGCCAAGGCCCGTGAAGCGGGCGTGACCGCCACGCCCACCGTGGTGCTGCAAGGCACGGTGCGGGTGCTCCCCAGGGGCGGAATGCAGGCCTTCGTGGACAATCTGGACCGTCTCATCACCCAATTGCTGAAAGAAGGCTGATCCGGCCCGAGGGGGTGCCGGTACGCCGGCGCCACGGGCGCCCGGATCGGCGTTCCGTTGGTCGATGGTCTGATGTCCGTAGGCGTCGGCCGACCCGTGGGCTGTGGGTTGGCGAATCCCCGCTTCCCGCTCCGGCCCGGAGCCGGCGGGGTTGCGTCCCCGGCCTCCGTGGGCTGCGGGTTTTCCTGGAAAATGGATCCGGCGGCTTCGGGCGGGTCGACCCGGCGCTAATACCTAACTTCCACGATCTTGTAAAGTTCCGCGCCGATGAAGACGTCGAGCAACGCCTTGTCCACGTGGGAGGCGTTGGCTTCCTCCACGAGAATGTTGAGCGCCCGCTCCAAAGGAACGGCTTTCTTGTAGGGGCGGTCCCAAGCGGTGAGGGCATCGAAGATGTCCGAGATGGTCATCATCTTCGCTTGGATGGGAATTTCGTCGCCGGTGAGCCGGTTGGGGTACCCCGTCCCGTCGAGCTTCTCGTGATGAGCGTAGGCGATCTCCGGCACCCGCCGCAAATCCTTCGTCCACGGGATTTCGCTCAGGAACTTGTAGGTGTGGGTCACATGAGACTCGATTTCCTTGCGGTCGTTCTCGTTGAGCGATCCCTTGGGGACGGATAGGGAGATCAGTTCCTTTTCCGAAAGAAAGGGCACCTCCGTTCCATCCCAACTGCGGTAACTCTTCGCGGCGATTTCAGTCAACTGCTCGAAACCCCCCTGAGCCAACACGGTGGGCTCGTTGCACTTCAAGATGAACTCCAGGTATTCCTCCAATTCCGCGATCCGGGCATCCAAATCGTCCCTGGCGCGTTCCACGACGATCATTGCCTTGTCCTTGCTCTCCTGCAGCAACCGCTCCACCTGGAGGCGCAATGCATCCGCCTGAGCGGTACGGCGGATCATGTCGAAGCGGTCCAGCACCGACTGCCGCTCGTAGGGATAGAGTTTCTTGGCCTTGATCAGCACGTTCTCGCGGACGCCGATCTTCCCGAAATCGTGGAGCAGGGAGGCGTAGCGTAGCTCCTGGACATCGTCCTCGCTGAAATGGATGTCGCGGAAGGCCTTGACATTCGTTTCGCTGACTTTCTCCGCCAGCGCCACGGTCAGTTCTGCCACCCGGGTGGAATGACCGGAGGTGGTCGGATCCCGCGACTCGATCGCCTTCACGCTGGCCTTGATGAACCCGTTGAACAGGTTCTGGATGTCCTCGACCAACTGCGCGTTTTGGATGGCGATAGAGGCCTGGGAGGCGATGGACATGGCCATCCGCTCGTCATGCTCGGTGAAGGGCAGGATGTGCTCCACGCAGGTTTCCGGGTCGCCCAGCACCAGCTCCGGGTCCACCTTGCGGTTGATCAGCTGAATGACCCCGATCGTCTCTCCGCGCCAGTTGACCATGGGCACGGTCAGCATCGACATGGTGCGGTACCCGATCGCCGCGTCGAACTCGCGGCCACCCCAGCCGTACCCGGAATCCGGATCGATGACGTAGGCGTCCCGCAGGTTGAGGGATTCCTGATTCATCGCCACGTAGCCGTAGATCGACGACGGCTTGATATCCACCAGAAACGACTGGAACGGCACCTCCCGCGAAAAGGTCTGGGCCACGCGGAAGCGCATCTTCTTGTTGGCGAAGTAGTCGTTGGGATCCTCGTGAGTGTCGGGAACGGATTCGATCATGTATAGCGAGCCCCCATCCGCGTAGGTCATCTCCCGGCAGTTCGTCACGATCATTTCCAGCAGGCTGTCCAGGTCCTTTTCGGTGGACAACGCCATGCCGATTTCGTTGAGCGAATCCAGGTCGCGGCTCTTCTTGACGTTGCCTTCCCTGAGCGTGGCGATCTCCCGGTCTTGCTCGATCTCCGCGATGGCTTTGTTCACCGTGAAGGTCCAGACGCTCGCCGAGGCGTCGTCGGCAAGCAGGTCCACCCCGCGCAGATCGTTCACGGCGATGCGGCTGTCTTCGCTGCCGTTCGCCAACAGCAGCACCTTGCCGGCCCGCTCCACGGCGGCGGGGTCTTTTTCTCCCTCGCCGTTAACGACCTCCGCGTAGGCGTCCAGGTTCGCCACGCAGATCACCGGTTCCGCCTTGATTCGCATGGCGAGGGTCTTTCCGAAGCGTTTGTAGCTTTGAATCTCGATCGGAGCGCGATATGATTCTTGGCACTTCCGCGCCAGATCCCCCAACTGACTCGGGACGAAGAGCACGATCCGTTCTTCCGCACTGCCATTTTCGACAGGGGCCGATCGGGGAGCGGATTGCTTGACGCGTTGCCTAGCCATTTCCATCCATGCCGACGGTGCTGCGGACCGCGGAGCGCGCCGAGGCCCGCTGCCATTCGTGAATTCGGTTGTCCCGCATCCCTTGCCCAAGCGACGATCTGGGCCTCATACGCACGATCATGAACTCCACCGCTTCGCCGACCACCATCGCAGGCCCTGCCTGTCGACGGACGCCGGACCACCCTCCGCAGCGGCAATGCCGCTCCCGGCGGGCAGAGGAAGATTGTCCAGCTACTCTATCAAAACTGCAAAAGGAAGAAAACCTTTCCCGCTTGGGGTTACGGGCTGGGTCGCTAGACCGCTGCGCGCGCGAGAAACGGCGTTCCGCACCGCGTCACCGGCGGGTCCCCACTCCACTGGCGCGACCGCCGCGAATTGGCGCCTGGGCGTTGCCGCATCCGGTTCGGCGCTCCCCAACCGTCCCTGCCCGCGCCTGAAGCCACGATGACCGCCACCACCCGCGACACAGAGATCGAAGCCCTGGAGACGGAAATCCGCCGGCTGTGGGAGGAGGTGGAAGCTCGCCCCGGCGATGCGGAACTCCAGGCCCAGCTCAGCGGTAAGCACTCCGACATCGACCGCGCGCGGGCCGAGGAACTGGCACGCATCGAGGAGTTGTACCAGTCCAGCCTCAAAGAACTGGAGTATCACAGGAAGCGCACGGCTGTCACGGTGCACGATCTGAAGGCTCCGATCACGATTGCCCTGCTGAACCTGGAGTTGATCGAGATGTCCGACGATGCCGAGGAGGTCACCTTCTACCGGAGCGGGATGCGTAGGGAACTGGAGTTCATGCTGGATACGATCGGCAATTTGCTCGAGCTTCAGCGTTTGGCCGAGGGCCCCGGAGACATCTCCAAGGAGCCGCTGAATGTACATGAGCTGCTGGACGGGGTCATCGGCCGGATGCAGGTGCTGATCAGGGACCGCCCGCAGCTGGAGTTGATCAATGCGGTTCCGGCGGACTTCCCCGAGTTAATGGGTCAGCGGCACCACCTCACCCGTGTCTTCAACAACCTATTTTCCAACTCCATTAAATACACCGACCAGGGCCACATCAAGGCCAGCGCTACCGTGAACCATTCCGGCGGCGGGGAGAGGTTACGCGTCGTGATCGAGGATACCGGACAAGGCATCGAGAAGCAGCGCATTCCAACGCTGTTCGCTTATTATCAAGGCGACACCGACCGGCCCGAATCGACCGGAATCGGCCTCGCGTTCGTCAAGCAGGTGATGGATGTCCATGCTGGGCGAGTGTGGATCGAGAGCGAGCGGGGTAAAGGGACGCGGGTGGTGTTGGAGTTTCCGGGGGGGTGAGGGGGTATGGGTTTGGGTGGTGATTATATTTACATAATACCGGCGCAGTTACATTTAATAGAAAATCTGTAGGGCATCGACCAAAGGCGGACTCTGGCCCGCATGGTGCTTCACAGCCTATCAACCTGAATTGTGCTCGAATAAGGCCACGATCCCTAGGCCCCGAGCAATCGTTTCATCCTCTAGGGTGCTCCAGAAGCCGGTTTGACAGCGTTCCGGCGAGCCCATATAATTTCAACAGG
>JAPUJL010000202.1 GCA_027296185.1 SAR324 cluster bacterium
GCTTGCCAGCCGCTTTCGAAGTATCGCTTCCAGACGCTGTGCAACACCTTGGGGGCTTTCACGCCGTCCGGCGTCAGTTTGCAGCCTTCCCGTTCGGCGGCACTCATCGTGGGGCCGATCACGTCCATGGCGAACTGGTGCGCCTCTTTCAGCACCAACCGCGCATCCTCCTCCGTAAGGTGATCGAAGGGGGGCGACTTCAGCAGTTCCGTCATCCGTCCCTGCTCGAATAACGCGAACTCCAATTCACGTAAATCGGCTTTGAAAAAATTCGTTTCGGGCATATCGCCACCAAAGGAATGAATTGTTTCGATACCTCCATAGTATCGGAGATGGGGAAATATTTCGCTGTATTCGATGCCACGCTGGGGATGCCCGGGCACCCTCCTCAGTAGTGGCGCAACAGATAAGCCCGCATGGCGGGAACGAACCACCCCAGCCACAGGGACGCTTCCAACACCAGGAATCCGTAGAAGTAGGGAACGGTCAGACCGTGGATCAGGCTCCAAAGGGTGGCGTCCTGGAACGGTGGCACGGCCCAGCCGTAGCGGATCATGGCGTAGCGCGCCAGCCCGGAGGCGGTGAGCACCGCGAGGGAACACCACCAGCCGAACCGTACGGCGGCACTCCAGCTCAACGGAACCACCAGCCGCATGGCCGGGGGTTTTTTCTTCGATCCGCCCAGGATGCGGGGCACCGCCGCCAGCGCCACGGTGAGGCCCTGGTAGGCGCCCCCCAACAGCAACAGCCCCGCCGCCAGGAGGTGCAGCCCGCGGAGCGTGGAAGTGCGCACCCAGGCCGACGCCGCATCCGCGGCAAGTAGCTCGCCGCTGACGATCAACAACACCAGACAGAAGGGCACCAGCCACCGCCCGCTGGCGGCCAGCACATGCTCGGTCCACGCGAGCCTGCGCGAAATACGGAGCAGGTGGCTCCCGGCGGCATCAATGAACGGCATCGGTGGCGCTGAAGGCAAAGGCATGAACGATGCGGGAGAGATCGAGCCGGTCGTCCCCATCCTGTAGGTCCCACGCCCGCTGGCCGAGGGCGGTATCAAGGGGGCCGTTCACCTCGTTCTCGTCCTGGGAAGAGCCGTTCCAGGTGGAGGCGGCGATGATGTCGTAGTAGCCGATCCGCCCGTCCTCGACGACCATGTGGTGGCGCACCGCTCCGGACGGGGATTCGATCTGGCCCACGCCTTCGCCGCTCAGGCCGGAGGGATCGGCGGAATTGTCCAGGAATGGCTCGCCCGGCGCCAGTTTCTCCAGGATCTCCCGGCATCTGCGGAAGATGAGGTCCAGCTCCCCCAGGCGGGCCACGATCCGGCCGGCGACCGTGTTGGATTCCTCCAGCGGCACGCCGAGTTGCTCCTGCACCAGGGCGGCCATGCCGGAGGCCCGGCCATGGATTCCGGCCAGTTGCGTTATCACCAGCCGTCCGATGGCGCCCGTTTCCACCGCCGACCCGCCCACCCGGGGCGCCTTGATCCAGGAATAGGCGCCGGGCTTGCCCAGAGCCTCCTCGACGATGGGGCCGTGGCCGCCCCCGCCCCGTGGCACACGGTAATAGGCCCGGCCGATGGATTCGGTGATGGGGAGGGTCAACCCTTGCAGGCGCCGCCCCAGGAGTACGCTGGTCGGAAACAGGCCGGCCTCCCCGGTCTCATCCGCGGGGGTGCTGCCCAAGCTGATGAAATTGGCGCCGCCCTTACCCAGGGTGAGGGTTTCGGGATACCGGTCGATGAGCGAAAGCCCGTCATCGAGCACGGCTTCGGTGAGAAACGGTTCCAGGTGCTGGAGATATTCCAGGAGCCGCAGCACCCCCGCCTCGTCCAGGGCCATCGTTATGCCGCCCGGAGCGATGGACATGACGACCGGAAACTTACCGCCGATGACGCTCATCATGCGTTGGAGCGAGCTCAGCGTCCGCACCGCCTCCACCGTCCGTTCGGCGAACCGGCGGCGGGCGCCCTCATCGAAGCGGGATTGGAAGGGTGGTGGCTCCCATATTTTCGCCGCGCTCGTGACGATTCCGGAGGCGATCCGGGCCGCGGGACCGTTTTCGTCAAGAGGCGGGACCCAGGCGCTCAACGGCAGGTAGTCGGGCAAGGTCTGAAAATAGAAGTGCTGAACGTGGCCGTGGAGGAACGAGAGCAGGTGAAGGAGCTCCCGCAGCAGCACCCCGTTGGGTGCCACGGGAAGTTTCCCCGCGTCCTCCCAGGCGCGCACCGCGGCCAGAGCATGGCTCACGCCGGAATGGGCCGAGGCCTGCTGACTGAGGTAGACCGCCTCCAGCGGCGAGCGTCCCAGCAACAACCGCTCGATGCCCCGGGGCCGGGCGCCCGCAGCCCGCAGCCGCCCCCCCGGTTCCTGAACGAGCTGGAGCGTGCCTTCCACCCGTGGGACGATCATGTCGGTCCCTGCACGGAAGAGCTCCCCCGGCGATCCCGGCCGGAGGCTTTGGCGGCCTGCCCGATGGGATCGATGGCCTCGTGAGCCAGCTTCAGCCCGACGCCCGCCGCCGCCAGAGCGACAAATCCCCAACCGATCGCCCGAATTCGGTTCAAAGTCGAAGAACCCGGTCCCGGGCCTCCCTCCGCCAGACGGCCATACAGGCCCAGCCCTCCGTGCAAGGGATAGCCGGGTTCCGAGCAGGCCGTGCAGGGCCCTCCTGCTCCGACGCACCAGTTCTCCCCGCCGTTCCACCGTTGCGCGGCGCAGGAGTTGTGCGCGATAGGGCCCTTGCATCCCAGCCGCAGGAGGCAGCCCGCATCGCCGAAGGATTCGGCGTACTCGCCGTTTTCCAGTTGCCAGCGGCGCTCGCAGCGCATGCAGACGGTCTCGCCGTAATACAACTGCGGCCGCTGGAAGCGGTCCAGGTCGGGAATTCCCCTGAATTCCAGGTAACCCAACGTGCCGATCAGATGATGCGGCGGCACCGGCACCCCCGGCAACTTGATCATCGGCACATTGGACCGCCGGCAGAGCGCCTCGGCCGATTCCACCTCCGCGGCTGTCCAACGCGTGCCGCCGTAGCACGCGTCGGTGCCGAGGAAAATCGCGGCCTTGGCGCGTCCGATCACAGTGGCGATCGGCTCGCCGCCATCCGCGGCATCCGCTCCGGAGGGGGGCAGGCTCTCCAGGATAACGATGGGGGCGGACGAAAACGAATCCGGCGACGGCTCCCGCACGCCCGGAACCAGGGGATCGTAGGAAACCAGATTCCAGCGGATCGCGGCCGATTCCATCAGCGAGGGAAATGCGTGGCCCAACTGGGCCAGGAAGTTGTTGTGATCTCCCCCGGCGTTATACCAGACGATCGGCGCGGCGCCGGGCCGCTCCGCAATGGCGTGGGCGATCCGCTCCATGGCCGGAAGCAGCGGTCCCGCGGCCGCGGTCACCCCCACCCATTTCAAGACCTCTCGGCGCGTCAGCGGCATGGTTTCCGATCGATTGCGAGGTGAAGGCCCGTGGGCCGATTGCGGGCCGCCAGTTGCTCCTCGCGCCACGGCGGGGCGTGCCGGCCGGGCCGGCGCCCAAAACCCGCTCCCCGGATTGTGCCCCAATCGACGGCCTCGTCAAGCGGCTTTCTCGGCCGGAACCGGGTTCCACCCCGCTGCGTCCTGAAATCGGCGTCTCTCGCCTCCACCACGGGCGAAATTGGAACAAAACTATATTCTCAAAAAAAGCTTGCCAACAAATAATATTTTGGGTACATAAAATCCCATGGTAGCCTATTCCCACTTCGCCAATCGTTCTCGGGATGGGTCGCGATCCCAGCCGCGCAGGGAAGCGCCGCCGGGAGATCCGTCCTCAATGCAGGCACAGGAAAAGGCGATGACAGGATAGGCGGCGCGCGCAAGGGCGGACCGGGTCGACGGCGAGGTCAAGGATGACCGTGCACGGGCGCAGCGGAACGCGCCCCGCAACGACACGTCCGCTTTTGCGCCCGCCTTATCCGCCGCGCCACCACAAGCTTCTCCCGGTGTGCCGAGCGGCACGTACACACGCTGACGGTTAACGGATGAACAATCTAGCGGAAATGTTGAAGCGGCGAATCCGGGCGCTCGGATTCGAAGACATCAAGGAATGCGCCCGGCAACACGGCATTCCCTACGAATTGCTGCGCAAGGTCATCTCGGACGGTCACATCCCGAAGGACAAGACCCTGCTCTCCTACGCCGAGAAGCTGGGCCTCGACCCCAGCGAGTTGATCCGCACCGCCTACCGGCAACGGGTGCCGGAGGGGATGGAGCACATGTTCGAGTCTCGTGCCCCGATTCCCCGCCCCGCTCCGGAGAACCGGATGGCGCCGGTTTTGGGGCCGGCAGCCTGCGGGGAGTGGCTGGAGACCTATCAGGTGGAGCCGGATGCCTACGAGCCCATCGACATCGCCGACCGCGATGCGTTCTTCGTGATCGCCGAGGGCGAGAGCATGATCGGCGGGAACATCCCGCCCGGCGCCCATCTGCTGGTCTCTCCCTCCGCTCCGGTCAGCAACGGCAAGGTGGTGCTGGCCCGCCGGGGCGATGACGAATTCACGGTGAAAACCTACTTCCGCCAAGCGGGAGGAACGACCATTCTGCAGCCCATGAATCCGGCCTTCGAGCCCATCGTGGTCAAGCCGAAGGAGCCGCTCACCGTGTTCCGCATCGTCGAGGTGCGGATCAAAATGTGAGCCGCCGCATCGTCGAGGTGCGGATCAAAATGTGAGCCGTCGCATCGTCGAGGT
>JAPUJL010000203.1 GCA_027296185.1 SAR324 cluster bacterium
CGCTTCATAGGCCGTACTGCGCCCGGAGTCCGGGGAAAGACTGGAAATTCCCCGATCGACGGGGACAAAAAGAAGAATAGGCAGGAAAAATAGAGCGTCACCCCGCACCCACGTCGATGAAGCAGTGCAGGCCGAATCAAGCGCATTTTGCAGGGGTCTCGTATTATCTACTCGCTCACCCTCACGATCGAGGGCGGCACCTCGGACAGCGACCGGCTTTACACGGGGTTCATCTCCGAAGATACGCTGTTCGTCTCCGAGACGCTCGTGGACAAGGGAACCTTCTCGCTCACGGCACCGGCGGACGGGGTTGAGCTACCGTCCTTGCAGGATGGTTCCAACGCGCAGCCGGGCCGGTTCGAGATTCTGGAAGACTGATCCCGGCCAAGCGGCCGCGAACTGCCCGAATGAGCCCGCGTCGCGGAGCGGCATGGGCCGCACCGTACCGTGTGCCGATTCCGGGAGACGGTGAATGCGGGGCGCCGCTCCACTGGAACCGATTGCCGGCCTAGCATCCGCCCCAGGTCCACCAGGCGGGCTGGAACTCGACCAGCAACACGATACCGATCATGAGCCCGGTCGGCACCTCGTTGAGATAGCGGAAGCGCCGCTCGGTCAGGGGAAAGGGGGGCTCCAGGAACCGCTTGCGGTAGTGGCCCGCCTGGAAGTGCACCACGAGCAGCGCCGCGGCCAGCACCAGCTTCAGGGTGAGCCAGCCCTGGGGCAGGTAGAAGCAGGGCAGCATCCCGATCATGATGAGCCCGCTGAGGGTGGCGATCCAGGCCGCCGGGACGGTGATCGCCCGCCACAACCGCCGCTCCATGACCCGGAACCGCTCCATCACCACGTCTTCCGTCTCGGCGCGGTGGTAGACGTACAGCCGGAGCAGATAGAGCAAGCCCGCCATCCACGAGATGACGCCGACGATGTGGATCGACTTCAGCACCAGCAGCGCGTGGGTCATCTCTCTGCTCGCGCTCAGCGGTAGTACACGCCGCCGTTGAGGCAGACCACCTGCCCGGTCATGTAGCCCACCCGGCAGCACAGCAGCACGGCCTCCGCCACCTCCGCCGCCTCGCCCACCCGGCCCATGGGTACCCGCTTGGCGCGGGCGGCGTTGTCCCGCTCCGGGCCGGTATCGATGAAGGTGGGGGCCACGACGTTGACCGTCACTCCCTCCTGGACCAGGCTCGCGGCGTAGCCCCGGGCCAGCCCCTCCATTCCGGCCTTGGCGGCGTTGTAGTGGATGCCCACGGCCCCGGAGGTGTGGGCGGCCCCGGAGGAAATATTCACGATGCGCCCCCATCCCCGCTGCCGCATGTGGGGCAGCACGGCCCGGGTGCAGAGAAACGCCGACTTGAGGTTGACCGCGATGACGGCGTCGAAGTCCTCCTCGCTAATCTCGTCGAAGGGCTGCGGCCGCGCCCAGCCGGCGTTGTTGACCAGAATGTCCGGCGGCCCCAGGTCGTGCCCGGCCTGTTCCACCATCGCCTGCACCTGATCGGAGCGGGACACGTCGGCCTGCACGATCGCCGCCCGGCGGCCCAGGGCCTCCACTTGCTCCCGGGTCGCCTCCGCGCCCTCCAGGCGCTGGTGGTAGTGGACGGCGATGTCGCAGCCGGCTCCCGCCAGGGCCAGGGCCGTGGCCTGGCCGATGCCCTTGCTGGCGCCGGTGATCAGGGCGATCTTGCCCGCGAGATCGCTCATGAAGCGGACTCCGCATCGATCGCCTGCTTGATATTGTCGATGGCCGCCTCGTCCTCGAGGGTGGAGAGATCGCCCACGTCCCGCCCCTCGGCCATGGCGATGATGGCGCGGCGGATCACCTTGCCCGAGCGGGTCTTGGGCAGGGAACTCACCACGTGCACCTCCCGCGGCCGGGCGATGGGCCCCACCACTTCATCCACCCGCCGCTTGATCTGGATGGAAATCTCCTCGGGCCCCAGGGTCACGTCGTTCTTCAGCACCACGAAGGCGACGATGGCCTGGCCCTTGATCTCGTCGTGGACGCCCACCGCCGCGGTCTCGGCCACGGCGTCGTGGCCGCTGATGGCCTCCTCCACCTCGCGGGTGCCCAGACGGTGGCCGGCCACGTTGATGACCTCGTCCGCCCGTCCGAGGACGAAGTAGTAGCCATCCTCGTCGCGGATGGCGTAGTCGCCGCTGTAATAGAGCTGCTCCTTGAAGTGGCTGAAGTAGGACTCGACGAACCGGTCGTCGTCGCCCCAGATGGTGCTCAGGCAGCCCGGCGGCAGGGGCGGCTTCACCACCAGCACCCCCTTCTCCCCGGGGGGCAGCTCCCGGCCCGAGCCCGGCTCGACGACCTTCATGTCGTAGCCGTAGACCGGGAAGGTGGGCGAGCCGGGCTTCACGGCCTGCAATTCCACGCCGGCGCAGTTGGCCAGCATGGGCCAGCCCGACTCGGTCTGCCAGTAGTGATCGAGCACGGTGCGGCCGAGACTTTCCTTCACCCAGTGATAGGACGGTTCGTCCAGGGGTTCGCCGGCGAGGAACAGGTAGCGCAGGGAGCTGGTGTCGTGGGCGCGCATCCATTTGGGATCCTGCTTGCGCAGGATGCGGATCGCCGTGGGCGCGGAGAACATGGTTTTCACGCCGTACTCCTCGACGATCTTCCACCACACTCCCGGGTCCGGGTTGAGCGGAGTGCCCTCGTAGACGATGGTCGTGTTCCCGTGGATCAGCGGGGCGTAGACGATGTAGGAATGGCCGACCACCCAGCCGATGTCCGAGGTGGCGAAGTAGGTCTCCCCCGGCTCGGCGCCGTAGATGCGCTTCATGGAGGAAGCCAGGGCGGTGGCGTAACCGCCCGTGTCCCGCTGCACGCCCTTGGGTGTCCCGGTGGTGCCGGAAGTGTAAAGAATGTAGGAGGGATGCTCGCTTTCCACCCACACCGGCGGCACCTCGACCCCCGCCTTTTGCTCGGCCAGGGCGCCCAGGTCGAGGTCCCGGCCATCCACCAGGGGCAGCTCCGGGTCGAGCCCGCGCCGGACGATGGCCACGTGTTCCGGGGGATACTGGGCCAGCTCGATGGAGCGGTCCACCAGGTGCTTGTACGGCACCGGCTTGCCGGCGCGCATGCCCGCATCCGCCGTAATGATGAGCCGCGGCTTGGCGTCGTCGATGCGCTGGGCCAGGTTATGGGAGGCGAAACCGCCGAACACGACGGAATGGATCGCCCCCAGCCGAACGCAGGCCAGCATGGCGATCAGCGCCTCGGCGATCATGGGCAGATAGATAATAACCCGCTCGCCCTTGGTGACGCCCAGATCCTGCAACACCGCGGCATAG
>JAPUJL010000204.1 GCA_027296185.1 SAR324 cluster bacterium
CCATGCTACGCCCTTTCCCGAGGCGATGACAACGGCGGGCGCCGTGGGGGCGGCGCCAGGACGGTGATGCCGGCCAAGTGCAAAATCGCCGCAGCCTTCACCGCTGCAGGGCGTCGTAGGATGCGATGGGTCCGATGACGTCCCCCGTCGCCTCCTCTGCCGATCCGCCGTGAATCTCGCAGGCGATCCCGGTCCCGGGCCGTCCCGACTACGTGGTGGGATAGCCCAGCCCCCGCCAGCGGATCATGCCGCCGGAGAGATTGGCCACTTGGCCGATGCCGGCCTTCTGCAATATGACCGTCGCCTGGGCCGATCGCCCGCCGGCGCGGCAGACGGTGACGATGGGGCGCTCCTGGGAGACCGACCCGGTCTCGTCCGCCAGGCGGTCCAGGGGCAGGAGGGTCGCCTCGGGGATGTGCCCCAACGGTCCGTCGAATTCCTCCGTCGTGCGGACATCGAGAATGGTGACGGCCGGGCGGTGCTCCTCCAGCCAGGCGGGATCCACCTCCCAGATGCCGGCGTAGGTGTAGGTCAGGGGCGCCCAATCGGGATCGGCGGGAATGTCGCTCTCGTTCTCCGGCGCCCCGCAGCGCAGATTGGCCGGCAGCGCCACGTCGAGCTGCTTGGGGTGGGGCAGGCCGAGGTTGTTCATGTAGCCGACGAAATCGCTTTCGCTGAGGTCGCCGCCCAGGCGCGGGTTGAACGCCCGCTCTTCCTTGACGGTCGTCACCGTCCGCCCCGAATAATCGTGGGCTGGGTAGAGCAGGCAGTTCCCGGGCAGGCGGAAAATCTTCATGTGGATCGAGCGGTACAGCTCCCCCGCGTCGCCTTGCTGGAAATCCGTGCGGCCGGCCCCGCGGATCAACAGCGCATCGCCCGTGAATGCCATGACCCCGTCGTCGAGCACGTAGGTGACGCACCCGGAGGTGTGGCCCGGCGTCTCGCGGACTCGCAGCCGGTGGCGGCCGATGGGAATTTCGTCCCCTTCCTTCAACAGGTCGTCGGCGCCCTGTACGCCGGCATTCGCGGAGACGCCGATCCGGCTCCCCAGGCGCTTGGAAAGCAGCCACGCTCCGGTCACGTGGTCCGCGTGGCAGTGGGTCTCCAGGGTAGACTTGAGCGTCAGGCCCAACTCTCCGATCAGGGCCTGATCCCGCCGCGCCGTCTCGAATACCGGATCGATGAGCACGGCTTCGCCCCATTCCTCCTCGCCGAGCAGGTAGGTATACGTAGAGGAATTCGCCTCGAACAATTGTCTGAAGATCATGGTCGTGTACCCCTTCGCTGAGTGTCACGATCTCCGCGCCGCCCAACGGGCGTGGCCGCGCCCGTGTGCCGCCGCTACCGGTTGCCGAATTTCGCCACCTGGGCCTTGGCGAACTCGAGGATTTCCGTGCCCGGCATTCCCTGTGCGTCGCGCTCGGCCGCCCATTCCCGCCACACGGTCTCGGAGGCGGCGATCAGCCGTTCCCGCTCGGATTGCGGGAACGGAACCACTTCCAGCTTTTGCTTGAAGAGGGGCAAATACTTCCGGTCGGCCGCTTCGTATCCGGCCACCATGGCCCGCACCGCCTCCTCGCGCAACTGGGGGAGCATCGCCTTCAGCCGCTCGGGCAGGGCCTCCCAGGCATCGAGGGAGACCAGGTTGATGCAGGCGAAGCCGGTCATGGCCATGCCCTCCGTGGCGAACCGGGAGACTTCGTAAATGCGGTAGGCGCCGTGGGCGTACGTCCAGGGAAATCCCACCATATCGATGGTGCCCCGCTCGATGGCGGTGTAGGTCTCGGGAGGCGTCATCATCACGGAGACGGCCCCGAACTTCTCCAGCAGGTTCTGGTTGGCGCCGGAAATCCGCATGCGCACCCCCTTCATGTCCTCGACGCGGGCGATGCGCGAGTTGCCCATGAATTCGAAGCTGGGCAATACGCCCAAGAAGAAATACTTCGCCTTCCAAAGCGCCAGCTCCGCCTCGATCAGCGGATGGCTGAACACCGCGTCGAGAATCCGCGCGTTGGCTTCGATGTCCTCCGTGAGCAGGAAGGGCAGCTCCAGCACCTGAGCCAGCGGCGTCTTCCCGGGGTGGTAGCCCATGCAGGTGACGCCCGCCTCGATCAGCCCCAGGTTGATGGCGTCCAGATGCTCCCGGGGCGGCACCAGCGAGCTGGCGTAGTGAATCTGGAGCTCGAAATCGCCCCCCTCCGCTTCCTCCATCAGCACCTTGACGCGCTCGATCCCGGCGGTGAACGCCCGCGGCGGTCCGAAGATGGAGTACCGCCACACCCGCTTCCCGGCCGTGGAAACCGGTTCACCGCTGTCCGGGCCTTGTAGCCAGAGCACCGCCCCGATCGCCACGACGACCGCCGCTACAATCGCAATCTTGATCCGATTCGTCACCGCTATGCCTTCCTTGGTTTAGGGCCGCTCTGGGCCTTCGCTATCGAGCCGCCGGCTCGTTTGCCCGTCAGTTCTTCCTGGCCCCGCCGGGAATTGCGCACCGAGTCGGCCATGAGGATGGCGGCGAGCTTGTTCCTCGATCCGCGTCACGCTGAGGTAGGTGTCGGTACTGCCGAATTCGAACCCCATCGCCACGGTGCGCTTAGCCATGGCATCCCTCGGTTACATTACTCGTGACATCGGCCGGTTGACGGCGCCCTATCCACATCCGGCGCGAACCACGCTGCGATCGCCGTCGTATGAGTCACCGGCACGGGCTGCCGAGGCTGCGGCCGCCAGAGTCCAGCGCCTGCCCCAGGGCATAGGCACCTCCGCGATGGGTCACCCAATGCGATCTAGGCTACTCGCCACGGAATTTGAATGACAAGCTGATCTTGGTGCGATACGCAACGATTTTACCATTCTCGATTTTCAAATCCTGCGCCGTGACCTCGGCAATCCGCAGATCTTCAAGCGTCGCACTTGCCCGCTCGATCGCATTCTTGGCCGCATCGTCCCAGGATTTTTCGCTGGTCCCTACAATTTCGATTACCTTGTAAACGCTATTGGACATGGTAATTCCTTTCGCAGTCCGAGGAAAAACTTGGAAGGG
>JAPUJL010000205.1 GCA_027296185.1 SAR324 cluster bacterium
TCCGAAGAGTCGAGTCGGCCCATTCCCCCTCGGCGAAGTCGATCCGGTGGAGGGTGCGCACGGGCGTCGCCGCGGCGCATTCCTTGGCCCGAAACGCGGAAAAATCGTGGGTGCCGATGAAGTGAGCCGCCGCCCGGCCCATGGCACCGGCATCCAGGGGTGCCCGGATCCACCAGCAGTGGTGGCGCGCGAAGACGGGCGGATAGGCGCGATTGAAGATGTGGTAGCGGTAAATCTTGCCGATGGCCGAATGGCGCGCATGAAAATGGGGCGGTACTTCCACCAGCGCCTTCACGGCGATGCCCGGCGCGGCCAGAGCGTTGAGGCTCCGCTGCAACTCGTGCAGATCCACCTTCCGCGGCAAATCGCAGTGGGCCACCTGGTTCAGGGCATGCACCCCCGCGTCGGTGCGGCCGGAGCCGTACACTTTCACCGGCAGCTGCGTCACCGTACGCAGCGCCTCCTCCAGCTTCGCCTGGACGGTGATGCAATGGTCCTGCACCTGCCATCCGTGGAACAGGCTGCCGTCGTAGGCCAACAGCATCGCCACCCGCCGTGGGCCGTGGCCCGCCCACTCAGGCGCGGGAGCGCCGGTGGGGTGGGCCTTTGTCGGGGAAGCCATCGAGCCGATATGAATCTGCAACGGTAAGATCGGGCCGCGGCCCGCCCATTCAGGCTCGGGAGCGCCGCCTGCGTTCACGGCGCGCCCATCGCGGCGCGTTCCCTGCGAGAGGCCGGGCGGACCCATCCCTTGCGGGAGCGGGGAGCCTGACTAAACGGCGCGCTCGACCATCTCGCGGATTTTCTGTGGGCTGTTGCCCACGAACATATCCAGTTGCTGCCCGTCCTTGAACAGGATCACGGTGGGTATGCCGCGGATGCCGAATTTTGCGGGAATATTGGGGTTGGCGTCGATGTCCACCTTCGCCACGGTCAGCTTTTCGGAGTATTCGTCGGCCAATTCGTCCATGACCGGGGCCAGCGCCAGGCACGGGGCACACCATTCGGCCCAGAAATCGACCAGGGTCAAGCCGTCCTGCACACCCGTTTCGAAGTTGTCCTCGCTGAGGTGGATCACGTTTTCGCTCGCCATGATAAATCCCTTGATGGATCTTGAACTGCGGTGCAAGCGCCATGCGCCACACCACAATCAAAAACCCCGCCGGAGAGCAATGGGCCTGAACCCTGGGGGCTCTGCCGAAACGGGGACCACGAACTACACCCGCTCGCCCGGTAACGGTTCCCGGCCAAGCGATTTTGCTAGAGTTCATTATAGAATGGGCGATGTGTTGGAGCAACCGCGCGCCGGAGGCGGCTTTCATGGGGTTTGCCGCCGATGGAGCGCCGACGGAGCGTCGTCCTGGCCCGGCCTGGAGCGTGCCGCCCTCACCTCTCGTGGCGACCGGTTGTCGACACCTGCTGAACGAATCGACTGACTGATGGCTTCCACCGACAATGCCTCCCTCACCGTCGTTCCCTTGATTGGGATGCCCGAAGTCCACCCCGGCGACGACTTGGCCGCGTTGCTGTGGTCGGCGGCCCAGTCCTCCGCCGCCGGCCTGGAAGCGGGCGACGTGGTTGTGGTGGCCCAGAAGATCGTCTCCAAAGCGGAGGGAGCGCGGGTTTCCCTGGCGAGCGTCGAGCCCTCGCGGATGGCCCGGGAATGGGCCGAGGCGTGGAATCACGACCCGCGCCTGGTGGAGGTGGTTTTGCGGGAGAGCGTGCGCATCGTGAAAATGGCCCGGGGCCTCATCGTCTCCGAGACCCGCCACGGGTTCATCTGCGCCAATGCCGGGGTGGACGCCTCCAACTCCGGGGAGGAAGACATGGCCATCCTGCTCCCCCGGGAGCCCGACCGCTCCGCCGAGCAACTGCGCGACAGCCTGGGCCGCCTTGCCGGCTGCGACCTCGCCGTGATCGTCGCGGATTCCTTCGGCCGGCCCTGGCGTCAGGGCGTCACCCAGGTGGCCGTCGGGTCGGCGGGTCTGGCCCCCATCGTCGACCTGCGGGGCGAGCGGGATGCCGACGGCCGGACGCTGCACGGCACCCTCATCGCGTTGGCCGATCAACTGGCCGATGCCGCCGATCTGGTCTGCGGCAAGTCCAGCCGCATCCCCGCCGCCGTGGTGCGCAATTACCGGGGCCCTCGCCGCGAGGGCTCGGCCAAGGAGCTGCTCCGCCCGCCGGAGGAGGATCTGTTCAGGTGAGGGTGGTCATTTGCCGAGGATGAGATTACGCTTTTTGGGCGGTATCCCGGGGCCCAAGCGAACGGATCCAACATTGCTTGCCGAGGCGTTGAATTGACAGACCGGTCGACGGAACTCATCCAAAAATCCGCCGAGAGCGCGCTTTCGGCCGAAGAGGCCACCGCGCTGATGGGCGCGCAGGGGCCGGCGATGCTGGACCTGCTCCGGGCGGCGTGCGTCCTGCGGGACGAGGCGAAGGGAAATCGCGTCACCTATTCGCGGAAGGTGTTCATTCCGCTCACGACCCTCTGCCGCGACGACTGCGGATACTGCACCTTCAAGCGCGATCCGGGTCAGCCCGGCGCCAAGACCCTCTCGCCGGAGGAGGTGCTGGAGATCGCCCGCCGGGGCAAGGCGCGGGGCTGCAAGGAGGCGCTGTTCAGCCTGGGGGACAAGCCGGAGTTGCGGTTTCCCGAGGCCGCGGCGGAGCTGGCCCGCTTCGGCTACAAGACGACCACGGATTACCTGGTGGCCATGTGCCGGTTGGTGCTGGAGGAGACCGGCCTGTTGCCCCATCCCAACCCCGGCACCCTGGGGCGCCACGACCTGGCCCGGCTGCGGGAGGTGAGCCCGAGCATGGGCGTGATGCTGGAGAACGTCTCCCCGCGCATGCGGCAGCCGGGTATGGCCCACGAGCACGCCCCGGACAAGGTTCCGGGGGCGCGGGTGGCGATGGTGCGCATGGCGGGCGAGCTGAGAATTCCCTTCACCACCGGGCTGTTGATCGGCATCGGAGAGACCCTTCGGGAACGGGTGGACACCCTGCTCGTGATCAAGCGACTCCAAGAGGCTCACGGCCATATCCAGGAAGTGATCGTGCAAAACTTCCGGGCCAAGCCCGCGATCCCCATGGCCGATTGGCCGGACGCCACGCTGATGGAGCTGTTGCGCACCATCGCCGTCGCCCGGCTGCTGTTGGGGGGGGAGATGAACATTCAGGCGCCGCCGAATCTCTCCCCGGAAGTCTATCCGCTGCTCTTGCTGGCCGGGATCAACGACTGGGGCGGGGTCTCTCCGGTGACGCCGGATCACATCAACCCCGAGGCGCCCTGGCCGGAAATCCAGCGCCTGGCCCAGTTCAGCGCAGACGCGGGCTACGCGTTGCGCGAGCGGCTCTGCGTCTATCCGGAATACATCGACCGGAAGCCCGGCTTTCTCTCCGATGGTTTGCGCGATGCCGTACTCCGTCAGGCCGATGGAGAGGGCTATGCCCTTGCCGAAGAAAAGTACGCCTGACGCCCCGCCCCGTGCAACGCCGCCGTTGGAGCGGATCCTGGCGGAGTTGCCGCGTCCGGTCGGCCTGCTCGGCTTCGGCGAGGAGGGGCGGGCCACCCTGGCCTTCCTGAAGGGGCATGGCGTTACAGACGCCGCCGTCTTCGATCGGGCAACATCTTTGGGGGACGAATCCGAGGCGGCGCTGCTGGAGGGAGTGCCCCTGCACAGCGGCGAGAGGTACGACCAGCAGCTTTCCGATTGCGGCACCGTATTCCGCAGCCCGGGGGTGCGGCCCGACCTGCCCGGTCTGGAGCGGGCCCGGCGCGGTGGGGTGCGGATCACTTCGGCCACCCGCTTGTTCTTGGAAGCATGCCCGGCCCGCACCGTGGGGGTCACGGGCACCGTGGGCAAGGGCACCACGGTCACCCTGATCGGAGAGGCGCTCGGGGCGGCGGACATTCCCCACCGCTTGGGAGGCAACCTGGGCACCAACCCTCTGGCGTTCCTGGACGAGCTCACCCCGGCCCACGTGGCGGTTCTGGAACTGTCGAGCTTTCAGTTGATGGACCTAGAGGGCCATTGGCCGGACGTGGCGGTCGTCCTGCGCACCACGAGCGAGCACTTGGACTGGCACCGGGACGTGCGGGAGTACCGCCGCGCCAAGGCCCGGATTCTGGCGCCACCCGGCGCGGGACAACGGGCCGTTTATTGCGCCGACAGCCCCGGCAGCCGCGAAATCATGGCCTCAGCCGCCGGAGAGACCCCAGATTATAGCCTGGCCTACAGCCTGACCGGAGCCGTGGCCCGGGGGGTCGGCACGGTGGATGGGCGGCTCGTTCGCTGCGGTCCGGGCGATCCCGCGCCGCTGGAAGCGTTGGAACGGATCGCCTTGCGGGGACGTTTCAACAGAGAGAACGCCGCCGCCGCGCTGCTGGCCGCCGAATCCCTCGGCGTGCCGGCTAAGATGGCGCTACCGGCCATTGCGGCGTTCCCCGGGCTGCCCCATCGCCTGGAAGCAGTAGGCCGTGTGGGCCGTGTGTTGTGTGTAAACGATTCCTACGCCACGCGGCCCGATTCTACCATCGGGGCGCTCTCCGCCTTCGAGGACGGACCGCTGGCGCTGATTCTCGGTGGGTCGGAGAAACACGCGGACTTCGCCGCGTTGTCGGAAGCGCTATGCCGCCATCCCACCCTGCGCGGGGTGCTGCTGATCGGAGACACGGCCCCCCGGCTGGCGGAGGAGCTGGACGCCGCCGCCCAACGCCTTGGCCTAGCCGGACCGCCCGCCGAGCGGAGCGGGGGCCTGGAGGAGGCGTTCCGCCGGGGGCTGGGCGCCTTGCCCGAAGGCGGGGTGCTGTTGCTCAGCCCCGCCTGTGCCAGCTTCGGATTGTTCCCCAATTACAAGGTGCGGGGGGAGCGGTTCCGTGCCTTGGTGGAGGATTTCGCGGCGGGCGGCGCAGCGGCACCCGCGCCAACGCCGCGGGGATGATGCGCATAGGGAGCGGTGACGGTAAAATAGCCGGATAGCGGGTAACGAACGTGATGAAACGCACCTATTGGATTTTTGTGGCGGCGCTGTTGGTGGCGCTCATTGGAGGGACGCTGGCTTCCCGGTGGCGGGACGGAACCCCTGAAGCGGGCGGCGCGACCGCGGCGACGGTGGACCCGGCGGGCGGCGCGGACCCGTTGCAGGCATTCCTCATCGAACGCCCGCAAGAACCGGTACAGGCCGAGCCCTTCACCGCAGTGGCGGTGAACGGCGCCAGCCCGCGCCTCCAGGACTACGCCGGGAAGTACATCCTGCTGAACTTCTGGGCCACCTGGTGTGGGCCCTGCAAGCAGGAACTGCCGGAACTGCAGGCGCTCTACGAGTCCCTGAAGGAGCAGAATTTCGTCGTGCTGGCGGTGAGCATGAGCGAGACGGAGGAGAAAGTCGCCCATTTCCTGGAGGACACCGGCTTCACCTTTCCGGTGCTGGTGGACGTGGACGGCAGCGTGTCCGAACTTTACGGGGTCAATTCGATCCCCCTCACCTACCTTATCGATACCGATGGCCGGATCGAGGCCCGTGCCCTGGGCCCCAGAGAGTGGAACGATCCGGCGCTTCAGGCCTATTTCCGCAGAATGAGCGCCCAATAGCGGCCACTGGCGACGGCCGTCGGGGCGCCGCGAGTCTCTAGCGCCCAGCCGCCCGGGATCAGCGCACCCGGAAGCGCCGCGCCGGCGACCCGTGGGGCGCCACCCGGAAGCGGATTTGGCGCAGGCAGGTGGGGCAACGCCCAAGGTAGAACCGGCCGCTGCGGTCCTTGTATACCCGCTGATAGACTTGGCAGCATTCGAACAGTATCTGCAGGTAGGGGCGGCCCGTGAAAGAGGGTTCGCTCACCGTTGACTTATTCCGTTGGACATGGGAATTGGCGCCGCAGGCCGATGGCCGTAGAGCGCGGCGTCTGCACGGTGCGCGGTCTCGATCGGCCGGGCGCGAGGCCGGCGCCGCGCCGGAAGCGTGTTTCGATGCCCGCGGGACCGGTTCTCCGGCACATCGCGTCGGCCGCGGAGCCACGCATCGGGTGGCCGGGTATCGAACTTGTGCATGCGGAAACCCATGCAAAATGCGTGCGGGGTGGGTGACCTGCCGGGAGCGGTCCGGTGCCACGACAATCGAGGAAGACGATGAAAGATTCTTTGCAGGCCGGGTTATCGACGGAGCAGACTTACACCGTGTCCCCGGAGATGGGTGTCAAGCACCTGGGGGACGCCGGTGGGGTGCTGTCCACGCCCAGCATGATCGGATTGATCGAGCAGACCTGCCTCCAGGCCATGATGCCCCACCTGGACGGCGGAGAGCAGTCGGTCGGCACCATGGTGCACATCTGGCACCGCGCCCCGGCCAAGACGGGGGAAGAGGTGACCATCCGCTGCAAGATGATCGAGCGGGACCGGCGGAAGTGCGTGTTCGAGGTGGAGGTCGATGCCGGCGACGTGCGTGTGGGCGACGGAACCCACGAACGCTTCGTGGTCGACCTCTCCAAGTTCAAGCAAACCTAGCGGATCGATACGGCACTCGCTGCGTGGCCCCGAATGTGCATTCAAGGTGCCACGGCGACTTATCCTTTGCGCTGGGGCATGGAGGCCGCGGCGCAGCATGGAAGGTCCGGACTTAAGCAGTGAGGTGCCCCCATGATTCGCACCACGGTGAAAAACGTCTCCAAGAAGTTGGAGCACTTGTCGCGCTACGAAATTCCCTTTACCCGATCGTTGGATCTACTGGAATCCCGCGCCAGGACGCTGGAGGAGATGATCGTGATCGAGGTGATGCGGGAGTCCTACCGCGAAGTGCGCGAGAAGTGGAGCGGCATTGCGGTTCACGCCGATTCCAACTCCCGCACCGCTCGGATGCCGGCCATGGCGTTGAGGCGGTGAAGGATCCGCTTGACCTGCTTGGTGTCGCTGACCATGACGGTCAGCCGCTGGGTATACCGCTCCCCCTCCGACGTGATGGTGCCCGATTCGATCGGCGTGCCCTCCTCCTCGAGCAGTTTCGCCACCTGGATCAATCCCTGCGTTGACGATTCCGCGCTGACCAGCAGCCGCACCGGTTGGCGGGCGCGGCGCTCCTGAACCCACTCCACCTCCAACAGCCGCTCGGGCTGATTGCGCACGCGGCCCAGGTTGCCGCAGTCGCGATGGTGTACCGAGATGCCCTGGCCCCGGGTGACGATCCCCCGCAGCGGATCGCCGATCTTGGGAGCGCAGCAGCGGGCGAACCGCACCATCAGTCCGCTGACGCCGGAGACCTGCACCAGGTTGGGCGCCAGGTCGGGATGGCCCTTGGTCTCCGGATTCGGAGGAGCCGGGGCGCCGGTCGCTTCCGGTGAGGTGTCCGAGTCCGGATAGAGCTTCTCCAGCGCCTCCCTGAGCGAGACCCGCCCCGCCGCCTCGGCGGCGTAGATATCGTCGGCGGAACTCAGGTTGTTGCGGCGCATCCACTCGCGGAACCCATCGGCTTTCAGCAGTTCCTCGATCTTCTGGCCGAACCGCTTCGCCTCCCGCACGCAACGCTCGCGGCCCTGATCGGCGAGCTCGCTCCGCTCCTTCTGCCGCAGGTGGGCGCGGATGCGCGCCAGAGCCTTGGAGGTGACGGCGTGCTTGAGCCAATCCTTGCGCGGTGAGACGCGGTTGGAGGTGATAATTTCCACCACCGTCCCGTTCTTCAGGGGCGAGCGGATGGGGATCATGCGGCCGTCCATCTTGGCGCCCATGCACCGGTTGCCCACGTCGGAGTGAATGGCATAGGCGAAGTCGATGGCGCTGGCGCGGTTGGGCAGCTTGATCACCTCACCGACCGGCGTGAAGACGAAAATCTCGTCGGGGTTCAGGTCCCGTTCGAGGAGGTCCATGGATTCCTTGGGATCCTGACCGGCCTCCATGGTATCGAGCAGCCGCCGAAACCAGGACAGGTTCGCCAATTCCCGCTCGTCGGCGCTGGCGCCCCCCTTGTAGTTGAAGTGGGCCGCGATGCCCAGTTCCGCCTGCCGGTGCATTTCCACCGTGCGGATCTGCACCTCCACGATGTCGCCGCTGGGGGCGAAGACCGTGCTGTGCAGGGTGCGGTAGCCGTTTCCCTTGGGAATCGCAATGTAGTCCTTGAAGCGCCCAGGGATGGGCGTGTAGGCGGCGTGGATCATCCCCAGCACCGAGTAGCATTCCGCCTGGGTCTCCACGATGATGCGGGTCGCCAACAGGTCGTAGATTTGGTCCACCGTTCCCTGGGTTTTTTTCAGCTTGCGGTGGATGGAATACAGGTGCTTGGTGCGCCCGATCACTTCCCCCTGGATTCCGTTGTCCTCGAGCAGCCCGCGGAGTTCCTCGTTGATGCGCTCGATGCGCTCCCGGCGCACCGCCACCTGGCTCTCGACCGCGGCCTGCAACTCCCGGGCGGCCTCCGGCTCGATAGCCTGGAAGGCGGTATCCTCCATCTCGGCAAGGAAGAAATGGATGCCCAGGCGGTGGGCGATGGGGGCATAGATGTGCAGCGTTTCCCGGGCAATGGCCCCGCGGTCTTCCGGCTCGAATTGCTCGAGGTTCCGCATCGCCTGCAGCCGGCCGGCCAGCAGAATGAGGATCACCCGCAGATCCCGCGTGGTGGAGAGAATCATCTGGCGCATGTGCTCGGCGCGAGATTCCTCGGAACCGCGGTAGGAGGCGCGGCTCAGGTTGGCAAGCTCCTCCAGCAGGCCGGCAACCTCGTCCCCGGCCACTTTCCGGATTTCAGCGGCGTCGGCCAGCCCCTCCTCCAACACGTCGTGAAGGAGGCCCGTGACGATGCAGACGGGATCGAGCCGAAGCTCGGCGAGAATGTAAGCGACTTCGAGGGTGTGCTGCAGCAGGGGCGACCCGCCGGGCAGGAAACGGTCGCGGTGGAGCTGCGCGGAATAGACGTAGGCCTTGCCGATCCGCCCCTTGTCGGCCTTGCGGGGCAGATAGGCCGATGTCTTCGCGATCAGGTCATCGATGCGGATCATAGGTCCGGCCGCCTGCCGCCTCTGGAGCGCAACGGCCGCGCACCCCTTCCCGCCGCGCGCGCGCATCGCCACTCGGTGCCTGAAGAACCGTTGGAATTATAGACCAGCGAAACGGTAAATTCACCTTTCCGTCCGCCCCTGCCAGCAGCGTTCAGCGCGGCTCCGCGGTGCGGCCTGGTGTCCCATGGCGCGGCCTCCAGGGTAAGACCGGCGTGCGGGGGCGTGCGATCGCAGGAAGCTGGGGAAATGTTGCGGGGACACGCCCCGGCGCAGGCGGAAGCGAGGTAACGCCCAGGGCTCAGGTGGAGCGCTCGAAGCGTATCGGCTTCGCCTTTTCCACATCCAGGATGTGCCGGAAGTCGGCGACGGCCGAATCGAGCTCCTTGTTGACCACGGTGTAGTCGTACTCGGACTGGAAGCTCATCTCGTGCTCGGCCCGGGCCATGCGGCTGGAGAAGCTGCGGTCCGATTCGGAGCCCCGGAGGCGGAGCCGCTCGGCCAGAATCTCGACCGAGGGGGGCATCACGAACACGTACACGACACCGGAGCAGGCCCGTTTGATGGACAAGGTGCCCTGGGTATCGATATCCAGCAGAGCGTGGTGGCCATCGGCCAGGATGTCCTGCACGTGCTGCAGCGCCGTGCCGTAATAGTTGTCGTAGACCTGCGCCCATTCCAGAAACGCGTTGGCCGCGATCGATTCCTTGAACTGCTTCCGGTCCACGAAGAAATAATCCCGCGCGTGCTCCTCCCCCGGCCGCGGCGGGCGGGTCGTCGAGGATACCGACAGCCGCAACTCTCCGTCTTCCTCGAGCACTCGGTGGATGATGGTCGATTTCCCGACACCACTGGGCCCAGAAACCACGAACACCCGCTTCGCCGCAGCTTCAGTCATTCGATATTCTGAATTTGTTCGCGCAGCTTTTCGAGCTCGGCCTTGACGTCGATGATGAGCGCGCCGATACGGGGATGGTTACATTTCGCGGCCAGTGTGTTGGCCTCCCGATTCAGTTCCTGCAGGACGAATTCGAACTTTCGGCCGATGGAGCCTCCCGCTTCCAGCATTCGACCCAGACCCGACAGATGGGCGAAGAAGCGGGTAATCTCCTCCGTAACATCGGAACGGTCGGCAAGAATAGCAATTTCTTGCCGAATGCGCTCATCGTCGGGGAGCCCCGCTTCCGAATAACGCGCGAGATTATCCCGCAGCCGCTGGGCGAGTTGGGCGGGGTAATCGCGCACGATGGGCTCCGCCTCGGCCAGCAAGCGTCGCAACTCGGAGACGCGCTCTCCCAAATCGGTCAGGATCGACGCGCCCTCGCTTTCGCGCATGGCGACCAGCCCTTCCAGGGCATTGGAAACGGTATCCCGCACGATCGCCTCCACCCGCTCCGGCTGCTCCTCCCAGGTCGCCGACTGGATCAGATCCTTGGTTTCGATCAGGTCGCGCAGGGTCACGGAGACCTCCTGGCCCAGCACTTCGCGGAACTGGGCCAGCAGCTTGGCGTAACTGCGCGCCAGGGGCAGATTAAGGGCCAAGGGCTCCGCGCTGGAGTCGTCCGCGGCGATTTGGATGGAGCACTCGAATTTTCCCCGGCTGCAGCAGGATTTGACCAACTCCTTGATCGCCTCCTCGCAGTGACCGGTTCCGGAGGGCATCCGGACGCGGATTTCCAGAAAGCGTCCGTTGACCGAGCGGATTTCCACCCGGCAGCGCCAGGGCGGTACCGAATGCTCGGCGCGGCCGAATCCGGTCATGGATCGAATCATTCGGCCGCTCCCCGCCGTTTCGCCAGTTCGCGGTCGTAACGTCGGCGGTGGGCCGCATCGCTGAGCACTTGGTAGGCCTCGCTCAGACGGCGGCTCATCCGCTCGGATTCGCTGCGGATCCAGCCGAACTCCGATTCGCTATGCCGGTCGGGGTGGTACTGCTTGATCAGACGGTGGTAGGCGGCCTTGATCTCGGCGCCGCTGGCTGCGCTGGGCACTTGCAGGAGCTGATAGTAATCCCCATCCTCCGTTGCCTCCGGTGCTTCCGTGGCTTCGGACTGCGGGTGGGCCGTGCCGAACTTCAAGTTGCGCAGTTCCGCGCGGATTGTGTTGAGCCGTTCGACCAGCCGCTCCGGGTCGGCGGAACTTTCGTTGAGCCGCCGGCCCAGGGTGTTCAGCTCCGCCTCAAGTGCCAACAGGTAGGCGGTATGGTGCTGGCCGCGATCCGCTTGGCGGCACGATTGGAGCATGTCCTCGGTCTTCTCCAGCACCTCGGCCACCTCGCTGAGCCGCACCGCCGTTCGCAAGTGCGCCCGTGCCGCCCGGTCGCGGCGGGCGCCCTCCTCTCTGCGCTGCCGGATGTCCATATCCGCCGACCGGCGACCTGCCGCCCCACCCGGGGGCGGGGGCTTGCGCAAGGGCGCTGCACTTTCCAGGGACAAGGGCCGCAGCCAGCCCAGCCAGGAAGCGCGGAAGCGGTACATCAGCCCTCCCACGATGACCAGCGCCAGCGCCATGCCGGTGCCCAGGGCGCCCAATCGGCGGAACGTGCCGCCGGAGCGGCTATCGATCTCCGCCTGCAGCGCCAGTCCCGTGGCGCTTGCCGGTTCCAGGCGCAGGGCCTCGTTGACCAGGGTTTCCGCGGCGGCGTATAGCTCCAACTCCATCTTTTGCCGCGCCTGGCCCAGGGTGTTGTCGACGTCGCGCTTTCGTTCGGCCAGGAGGATCAACTGGTTGGCCTCGGTGTAGTGCTCGCTAGCGGCGCCGATGCGGCTGGAGAGCAGCTCGATGGATTTGCGGTACTGGCCCGCGTCGTAGGATTCCTGCGCTTCGGCCAACACCTGCCGGTCGCGCATGGCGTCCAGCCGCGCCAGGGCCTGCACCGCCTCGGCATTGCCCGGGTCCAGTTCGGCGATGCGCCCCGCCCACTCGGCCACGGCGGCGGGCTCCTCCTCGCGCAAGGCCTCGCGGAGCCGTTGCGCGTATTCGGCGAGCACCCGGTCGACAGGGGCGCGGTTCAACTCCTGCTCGATCTCGCGCCGCCCGGCGCTGCTCAGCCCTTCGGGATCGAGCATCCGCGCGTAGGTGAACGCCGTCTGGTAGGCGCCCCGCTCGCGCAGTTGCCGGACGTAGTCCACGGGCGAAACCGGACGGGCGAAGGCATAGGTGCGTAGCGTCTCGTCCACTCCGGTCAGGATGTAGCGGCCGGTGGGGCTGATGGCAGTGAGTCCGGCGGGGGGGACCTCCAGCGCGCCCTCGGTCTGGCGTTTCGCCCCCTCCACCGCGGCGAGGTGCCGTTGATCGCCCTCGCGCCAAAGCACCAGGATTTTCTTCCCGGACAGGACGGACAAGGCCACCGGCTGGGCCCCGGCGGGGAGCGCCTGGAGGAAATCCATCTGCTGGGCTTGACGGTCGCCGCTCCAGGCGATCAGGTTGCGGCCCGAATCCAGGGAGACCAGCTTCCCCCCGGGGGAATATCCCATCGCGGATACGGGAAAGCGGTGCATCGTCAACGTGCCCTGCGGTTGGGCGGGGTTGCCCGCGTAAAGCGCAATACGCTTGTCTCCGTGGCCATACGCCGCCAGCGCCGCCATTGTGGGATGCAGCGCGATGCCGCCCGGCGCGCCTTCCCCCTCGAGCAGCGGCGTCTCAGGCGCCGAGGACTCCGCCTTCGCTTCCCGGAAGTACAGGGCCGCGCCCTCGCGCCACACCGCACCCGGCGGTTCGGCGGCGAAGGCGGCGGCGAAGATGGGGCCATCGGTCACCGGAGTCTGGCGCCACAGGCGGTGCTCCTCGGCCAGGGGCGCATCCACGCGCAACTCCCCGACCGGGACCTCCCACAACTCCAGTGCATCCTCGCCCCACACCAGCAGTTGGTCCCGGTCCGGCGCGAAGGCCAGCCGGGGAGAGGCTCCCGGCTCCCCTTTGAGCGAGCCCAGGGCGGCTCCGCTGCGCCGGTCGAGCAACCGCACGTCCACCTCGCCGCCGCCCGCCTCGAGCGCCACGGCGATCAGAGCCTCGTCCGCGTTGATCCCGACAGCGAGGATCTCCTCGTCGAAGGGAATTTCCTTCTCCAGGCGGAAGGGGCCGTCCGCCGCCGCCGCCCAGCCCGGTTCGAACGGCCAGTCCGGCGCGAAAGGCCAGCCAGCCGCGAAGAGCATGGCCAGCAACAATCCCCATACGGCCGCTCCCCGGCCGGAAGGCCGCCGGCGGGGATCGCCGCGAAGGCGGGGCCCCGGGCCCGGGAGGGTGGCTAGCATGCGGATTTTTCCACGCACAAGTAAAACACCGGCTTCCGTTGGGCGCTGAACATCCGCTCAAACTCGGATTCCAGCTTCGGTCCGGGCGGGTGGTTTCGCTTCAAGTCATTGGAAAAGAAACGAATTGTCCAGCGCCCGCTGCGATGAACGATATGAAGGACATGCAAGAAATATCCCGAATGATCCGTCTTGAGGTGAAAGCACCCCCCGGGTTTCAGGGCCGTCTCGATCCGCTCCAGTAACTCCGGATTGACCATGCGCTTCTTCCACTGGGAAGCCTTGGGCCAGGGATCGGGAAAGTTGATGTACAGCGCATCCACGGAGCCCGGCCCGAAATAGCCGGGAAATTGCTCCGCCGGCTCACGGAGCGCCCACACATTGGTCAGTCCCAGTTTCTCGAATTTCCGGGCGGACTTCACCAGCCGTTTGTAGCGCAGCTCGAAGCCAACCACATGCTCGCCGGGGTAAGCCTGGGCCAGTTCCAGCAGGAAGTTGCCCGAGCCGCTGCCCAGCTCCACCCGCAGTCCCCCGGCCGGCCGCTCCGCCCGCCGCGCCCGCAACTGTTCCGGCGTGGGCCGGGGCAGCAGGTACGCCGGATGATCGTACAACCAGCGCGTGTAGGGATTGATCCGAAATGCCTCGTCCGACGTATTCAATAGCATCGGCATGGGATGAGGAGCGGGGCGCCGCCCTCTCCCCCGGCAGGGGTTTTCTTCTAGACTGGCGCTTGGCTGCGGGGGCGATCATTCGCTGCCAACCGCCACCAGCCCCTTGGCAACCGGATGAACTACTATCAACGCCTGCAGGTCGACCCCAAGGCCTCGACGGAAGTCATCAAGAGCGCCTACCGCGTATTGCTGAAGCGCGTGAATCTCCATCCCGACCTGGGCGGCGACGAGGCGGTGACCAAGGAGATCAACGAGGCCTACGGCGTGGTCAGCGACCCGGCCCAGCGGGAAGTCTACGATCGGGAACTGGCGCTGGTCGAAACGCTCTTCCAGCCCGTTTTTTCGCCGGAGTATATCCTATTTTGCCATTTTTGCGGGAAGCGCAACCGCATCTACGACGAGTCGCGAATCCCCCGCGCCCGTTGCGGCGCGTGCCACCGGAAACTTCAGGCGTCGGGTCCCGCCGCCTCCGGCGAGGCGCCTCTGCGGGCGTTCCGCCTGGGGGTGTTCCTGTTCGAGAAGGGTCTGCTGGACCGCTCCCTGCGGGAGTTCCTGTCGGCGGTGCGGCTGAAACCCAAAAGTGCCACCTACCGCTACTGGCTGGGCCGGTGCTATTACCAGAAGCGCAGCCACGAGAAGGCGCTGGTCGAATTCCGGGTGGCGGTCTCGATGAAGCCCAAGTCCTTCCAGTTCCGGTTCTGGCTGGGCCAGACCTACCATGCCATGAAGGACCACGGCGGGGCGGCGGGCAGCTTCGAGACGGCCGCAGAGATCCGGCCCGATTACGCGCCGACGTTCCACCGCCTGGGCTCTGCCTATTTCGAGCTGCAGAAGTTCGACGAGGCGGTTAGCGCCTTCGAGCGCACCCTGGAGCTCGACCCCCACAGCATTCAGTCGCTCCGGTGGTTGGGGCTGTGCCAATATTCCGCCGGGGACCCGGAGCGCGCCGCCCAGGCCTTTCTTCAGGCCGACCGGATGGCGCCGGGCGATCCGTTCACCCAGAAATACCTGGGCCTCCTCGGTCAAGCCTCCGCCTGACCGGAGCTTTAATACAAATCGGATCACCGCAAGCGGCGTGGCGGCGGGCAGGTACGCCCGCCCCACCAGGGGAGCATGGCGGCGGGGAGGGACGTCCGCGCCACTGTGAGAACGGGGCCACGGGCGGGTGAGGAGCTAGGGAGTGGGGCGCTGGGGAATGTGCGGCGCGATTCAGGCGGTGAGGACTTCCACGCCATCCGGGGTGACGTGGAGGGTGTGCTCCCACTGAGCGGAGAGGGAGCCGTCTGTGGTGACGGCGGTCCATCCGTCTTCGAGTATCCGGATGCGCCAATCGCCGGCGTTAATCATCGGCTCGATGGTGAACACCATCCCCACCTGCAGTGGGTGGCCCTGACCCGGGCGGCCATAGTGGGGAATCTGGGGATCTTCGTGGAACCGGATGCCGGTGCCATGACC
>JAPUJL010000206.1 GCA_027296185.1 SAR324 cluster bacterium
CCGTGGCCGCTGCGTCGCGCATGGCCGAGGCCAGGGCGGCGACCATTTCGGGGGACACCGACGAGAGTTCTTCGGCACGCTCCCCGATTAACGCGGCTTTCGCCGTGGCATCGTAGGCGAAGCGGGATTGCGGGAAGTAGCGCGAGGCGCCGCTGCGGGCTGCCAGGGCCGAGGTAAGCGCGCCCCCAGCGGAGGTTTCGACGACGGAGATGGTGTGGGGCCGGTCGTCCCGGCGCCGGGCTTCCAAAGCCTCGGTGAGGGCGCCCGCCGCGGCGAGCAGTTCGGCGCGCAGCCCTTCGATCGCGATGCGTAGCGCTGAGCGATGCTCCAGGGAGCGGCCGCCGGCCTCCCGGATTTCGAAGTGCCGCCCGCCTTCAGCATAGAGGCCCTCGCCGAGGATGCGGCCGGCGGTGGCGCGGGTCACCATGCCCGTCAGCGGATCGCCCGCCTCGGCCGCTTGGCGAATCAGTGTCGACGAGACCTCGAAGAACGGCCGGAGCCAGGCGGGCGCGTCGTCAACGGTCAGGGTTTGGCACTCCAGGTGCACCCCCCGCAGGGTGTGGAACTCCTTCAAGGCGGCGGCCGAAGAGTCGCCGCCCCGGTCGATGGTCCAGTAACGGCAGATCCCGGAGAGTTCATGCAGATCGGCATCGGAGAAGATCGCGGGATTGGCCATGCGCCGCACCAGATCGGCGCCCACCAGGAGATTGATCCGCCCGCCGCCTTCCTCCTGCAGCCGGGCGGCGACCTCCACCGTTCGCACGGCCCGGTCGAAACTCAGCTCCACCTGCGAGACCGCGAGCGTTTCGCCACCGCAGCGCAGGCGCCCGCCCGCCCACTCGGCGCGCCGGGCCAGGTAAGAGCGCTCCGGGTCGTCCACCTCGCCGATGCTGGCCTCGAGCATGGCCAGCCGCACCGCCACGGGCGCGGCGGCGTCGGCCTTGGTGGGATCGGGGTGACGGCCGTTGGACAGCACGAAGGTGACCCGCTCGATGCCCTCCGCCCGCCGGAGCGACCACTCCGCCGCGGCGAAGTGATTCGCCCCGATGGGATCCCCGGAAAGGGGAAAGAACAGCGTCGAGTCGAAGGGTGAAGATTCCATGATGCGATGGCACATCCCGCAACGCCCGCACCCGGAGCGCTCCACGGGCCGCGCCGCCCGCCGAACGCCCTGGTTGCGGACAGCCGCGCCGCTGGCCGCTACGCTGTTCGGGGCCGGGCTTTTGATCGGGCTCGGTGGTACGCCGCGCGGCCACGCTGCGGAGCCGGATGGGCTCGCCCGGCGCATCGAGGGACTGCTGGCGCAGGAGCGGCTGGATCACGAGGGGGTGGCGTTGGTGCTTCGCTCGCCCTCCCAGGCCGAGCCGCTCTACGCCCTCCGCCCTGCCGAGCCGAGAATCCCGGCTTCCAACGTCAAGCTCGTCGTGAGCTACGTGGCGCTACGCGAGTTGACCCCGAATTTTCGTTGGCGGACGCGCTTCTTCCTGGTCGAGGAGCAAGATGACCCACGCCTGCCGCCCCGTCAAGGGCTGCTGGTGGAGGGCGGCGGCGACCCCACCCTGACCCGCGCCGACCTGGACACCATCGCGCTGCGGCTGCGGCTGACCGGCCTGGACCGCATCGACGGCCACCTGTTCTACGACGATCGCATGTTCGAGGGCCCCGCCTACCCGGAGGCGTGGGGGCCGATAGAGGACGAGATGCCCTGGTACGCCCCGGTGAGCCCATTCATCCTCAACCTCAACACCGCCGGCTTCTTGATCGTCGTAGGCGGCGACGGCACCCGGGTGGATGTGATTCCCCAGCCCCCCTTGCCCGAGGCGCGGATCTTTTCTCAGTTCAATTGGATCGAAGATGGGCGCGAATCCATCCGCCTGCGTCAGCTTCCCTCGGTCAATGGTCTCGCCTTCTCGGTCTCCGGCGATTTGCTGCCCCTCGAGCGCACCTTCTCCGTGGCCACCGCCATTATCGACCCGGTCGATCACTTCTTCCGCCAACTGCGTTGGAGCCTGCAGCAGGCGGGACTGGGCGGTCAGCTCCCGCTCAGCCAATTCTCCGGAACGACGCCGGTCGCCGGGCCGGTCTATACCCACTACTCCCGGCCCTTGGGGGCCTACCTCCGGGAAGTGAACAAGGAAAGCAACAACCTGGTGGCCGAAGTGATGCTGCGCGCCCTGGCCCTGCGGCAAAAGGAAGTGGGCATCACCAGCGAGGATGGGCTCGCCGTGGTCAACGAGGTCGTCGCCCACGATTTTCCGGAATACGCCGAGCAGTTGCGTTTTTTCGATGGATCCGGCCTGAGCCGGGACAATCGGGTGACCGCCGGCTTTATCGTCGCACTGCTGGAGCGGGTACTCACCCGGTTCGAATTCCGGGCCGAGTACCTGAGTTCGCTCAGCGTGGGGGGGTGGGACGGCACCCTGCAGAATCGGAGCTTTCCCCGGCGCCAGTGGGGACGCATCCGCGCCAAGTCGGGAACGCTGAAAGGGGTGCAGAATCTCAGCGGCTACTTCAACTTCGGGAGCGATCTCGTGGTGTTTTCCTTCCTCATTCAGGACGACCCGCGGGATTACCTCTCGCTGCAGCGGGCTCAGGATCGGGTAATCTCGGGCATCTTCGACTCCTTCATCGAGAACGCCGCGCCGCCGGCCTCGGCCAAGACCTACCGCCCTCCAATGCCCGCGCCGCCGGTGCCGGAGCCCAAGCGGCAGCAACTGTCGGCCGTTTCCGCCCAGTAGCAGGCACCCTTGGCCGCCGGGCAAGAAAAAATCCGCTGATATCCCAAGCAACGCGCGACGCCGCCTGAGCCGGAACGCCTCGAATCCATCCTGATTGTTGATGGGTGCGGATCACGCCATCGATCGCAGGTCCAGCACCTTCAGTTGGGTGCGCAGGCCGTCCGGCCCGTAGCGGACCTGGGGCGCCAGGGCCACATCGTAGGAACCGCTCAGTTGCCGGCTCCATTCCGTCTCGCGGCACGCGGCGGAATCGTCCCCGTAGGACTTGGGGCCGGGGAAGCTGAGCTTCAAATCCCGGTTGTGAAACACCTGACCCTGCTCCAGATTCAGCCCGCGAACCGCCACCACCGGCTCCGGGTTGCCGTGGCCGAAGGGAGACAGGCGCGTCATTTCGGACAGGAAGCGGGTGTCCAGCAGATCCGGCGTGATCCAGGTTTCGATCTCAATTCGGTTGGCCTGGGGCCCCGCGTCGAGGGCCGCCGCCTCCTCGATGGCCGCGCTGAACCGCTCGCGGAGCGCGCCCACGTTCTCCGGCTGCAGCGCCAGTCCCGCGGCGTTGGCGTGGCCGCCGTAGCGCTCGAGCAGGTCCTGGCAGGACTCCAGGGCATTGAGGACGCTCATCGTCCCGCAGCCCCGCGCCGACCCGAGGGCCAGATCGTTCTGCGCCAGGGTGATGACCACGGTGGGTTTCCGGTACTGGTAGGCGATGCGCGTGGCGATGATCCCGATCACGCCCGGGTGCCAATCGTTGCCGACCAGCACGAATGCGGCGCCCTCCGGGTACGCCTCGAGCTGCTTCATGGCCCCCGCCAGCGCGGCTCGCTCGATTTCCTGCCGCTTCCGGTTCACGGTGCAGAGATAACGCGCCAACCGCCGGCCTTCCGTATAGGAGCGGGCCAGCAGCATCTGGATGCCGATGCGGGGATCGCCGATCCGCCCCAACGCGTTGATCTTGGGCGCGATCTTGAAACTGATGGTGCTCGGCGAGACGCCGAAGCGGATATTGCACTCCTTAATCAGGCCGGCTAGGCCGGGCCGCGGGCGCTCGTTGATCAGCTTCAGCCCCAGGGTCACCAGCACCCGGTTTTCCCCCACCAGCGGGGACATGTCGGCGACCGTCGCGAGGGCCACCAAATCCAGGTAATAGTCCGGCTGGGTGTGGCACAGCCCCCGCTCGTCCCAGAAATTCCGCTCGGTCAACCGGCGGTCGAGGGCGCACACCACCTTGTAGGCCACGCCGGTCGCGGAAAGCTCCTTGAACGGGTACGGGCAGTCCGGCTGATGGGCATTGACCAGGGCTACGGTAACCGGCTTCTCCTGCCCCATCTGGTGATGATCGGTAATAATCAGGTCGATGCCTTGATCGGCCAGGTAACGAGATTCCGCAATGGCCGTCGAGCCGTTGTCCACCGTGATCACCAATTCGGCTTTGGACGCCTTGATCTTGTCGATGGTCGGGATGTTCAACCCGTACCCGTCGATCATCCGGTCGGGGATAAAATAGTGGGCCCGCGCGCCCGTGCGCTTGAGGTAGTTGTAAAGGATCGCCGTCGATGCGGTGCCGTCGACGTCGTAATCCCCGAAGATGACAATCTTTTCGAAGCGGTCGATGGCCCGCTCGATGCGGCGCACCGCCGCGTCCATCCCCAAGAAAAGCGACGGGTCGTGCAGTTGCTCGGGCGAGGGATTCAAGAAGTCCGAAGCCTCGGCCACGGTGAGTAAGTCCCGGGCGGCGAGAATCCGCGCCACTCCCTGACAGATGTCCAACTCGTGGCATATTTCCTCGACCACCGCCTCCCCATAGTTTTCCACCGGATCGATCCATATCCGGTCGGTCAGCATTCCGGGTCCGGTTGCCATGGAGTTCTCCTCGACGGCTAAACATCCGTGTCTTCGTCCGCCAGACCTGCGGGGACGGCAGGGGGTCGTGAACCGGAGGCCAGATCCGCTGCCTCCGAACGCTCCACTCCCCGCCTACCACTACTGGTAGCCCTTCCGCCGCTGAATTGCAATTTGAGCCCCGCCCGGGGCGGGCTTGCCGACCGTTCGCGGTCCTTGCGGGGCAGGAACAAATGCGCTAAAAATGAACAGACATAGGGTTTTGCGGGGTTAGCCATCAACGAGAAAGTTGGACCATGCCGAATTTCAAGAGCATCTTCCGCGTTGTCGATTCCGGTGCGGGCCAGGCGGCCACGGGGGGAAATCAGGGTGACGTGACGGAGCGCATCCGCAGCGACGTGGAATCCAATGACGTGTTGATCTACATGAAGGGCACGCGGGAATTTCCGCAGTGCGGGTTTTCCGCCGCGACCATCGAGGCGTTCAACGCGCTGGGTGTCCCCTACGCCACCCGCGACGTGCTGGAGGATCCCGAGTTGCGACAAGGCGTGAAGGATTTCTCCAACTGGCCCACGATCCCCCAGGTGTACGTGGGCGGTAAGTTCATCGGCGGCTGCGACATCGTGACCGATCTTTCCAACCGCGGCGAGCTGGCCGGGGTGGTCCAGGAAAACCTGCCGAAGTAAGCCCGCGGCTGCGGAGCTCGTTCGCAGCCGTACCAACCCACGGGCCATCCGTCCCGGGCACTTGCCGCCATCCCGTGGCGGGAAGCGCGGGATTAGCCGTGCCCTGGGCCGCGAAGCTCGGCTCATCGATCGTTCGGTCCGCTCGCCTTCACATCCCGTTTTCGCTCGTTTTCCGTCGCGCCATCCGGCCGCTCCGCCGAAAAGCGGCGGTGCCGGAAACCTCCCGGATCGGCAAGTCACCCTCGGCCTCCGTTCCGGGCGCGGCTTCTGAATTGCCGTGCCATTCGCTTTCCACCGTATGCTTGTGCTTCGGCGCGTTCTTCACTAGGCTTCCCCCTGATTTCCTGGAAGCGGCAACCCCGGAGAAAGGTTTGGCGATGCGAATGAAAGCGGCGGTGGCCTACGGCGTCAATCAACCGCTGGTGGTGGAGGAGGTGGAGCTGGATCCTCCCCACGCGGGCGAGGTGATGGTCAAGCTCCACGCGACGGGGGTATGCCACAGCGACGTGCACTCGCTCACGGGCGACCTGCCCCGGGAATGGCCGGTGCTGCTCGGCCACGAGGGTGCGGGGGAAATCGTGGAAGTGGGCGAGGGCGTGACCCGCTTCGAGAAGGGCGACCACGTCATCCTCACCTTTCTGCCCTCCTGCGGGAAGTGCCGCTGGTGCCACACGGGCGAGCCAACCCTCTGCGACTTGGGGCAATACCTGCGCACCGGCAAGCTGCTGGACGGCACGAGCCGCCTGCACCGCGCCTCCGACGGCCAGGAGATCAACCACTTCCTGTTCGTCAGCACCTTTGCCGAGTACACCGTGGCGCCCGAGGCCTCCCTGGTCAAGGTGGCCAGCCATCTCCCCCTCGAGAAGCTGTGCCTGCTGGGCTGCGGATTCACCACCGGATTCGGCGCCGCCACCAATGCCGCCCACATCAAACCCGGGGAGACCGTGACCATCGTCGGCTGCGGCGGCCTGGGCCTCTCCGCCATTCAGGGCGCGGCGCTGAGCGGTGCCGGCAAGATCATCGCCGTGGACGTGCACGAGGAGAAACTGGACCTGGCCAAGAAGTTCGGGGCCACGCACACCATCGTCTCCCGGCAAAACCCCAAGGAGGTGGCCGATCAGGTGATGGAAATCACGTGGGGTGTGGGAACCGACTATTCGTTCGAGTTCGTCGGCGGACAGGAGACCGACGACACGGCGCGGGTGGCCTTCAAATCTATCCGCAAGGGCGGCACCATGTTCATGGTGGGGGTGGGGGCGATTCAGAAGAAGACGATGCCCATCGACCCTTACGTCATGGCGCTCTGGCGGAAGCGAATCGTGGGGGTGCTGTTCGGGGACTCCCAGTTCCAGGCGGACATTCCCAAGTACGTCGACCTGTACGAGCAGAAGAAGATCAACCTGGACGACATGGTCACCAAGGAACTGCGGCTGGACGACATCAACGAGGCGATCGACGACATCCTCGCCGGAAACCGCGTCGCCCGGAGTGTGATCCGCTTTTCCTGATTTTCGCCGAAGCCCCGATGGGTCAATGCCCCCGCCCAGGAATTTCCATGGACGGGGCGCACTGTGCGGTCACCAACCGTGCGGCTACGATTCGTCCCGGTCGACCCGGCCCACGGGGGCGTCGTCCCGGTGGCGGGTGGCAAACCGCTTCGCGGGCGAATCCTCGAAGTCATCGTTGTTTTCCATGGGCGGCACACGGCTCAAGTCCGGTCCCGTCCGGACGATGGGTCCCGGATCCCGGTGACGGGCCGCAAAGCGCTCCGCGGGCGACTCCTCCCGATCCTCCTCGACCTCCATGGGCGGCAAGCGGCGGGGCTCCGCACCGGAACCCGTGACGTCCTCGGTCTCCCGGTAACGGGCGGAAAACCGCCCGGCGGGATCGGAGCCCTCTTCTTCCAGACCGTCCATGGGCGGCGCCATCTGCTGCATTTCCCGATTGAGCGCCTCGCAGCGCAAAGAACAGAACACACTGGCGCGCCGCTCGACTGGAATCGTTTCGGCGCACCGAAAACATCTTCTCATTTAAGCCACCCGTAAGCCGTCAATAGGATCAAAAGGACACCCACCACGAGCCGATACTGAACGAATACCATGGTGGTGTGGGTTCTCAGATAATGCAACAAAAACCCGATCGAGGCATAGCCGCCGATCGCCGCCGTGGCGAGTCCGGCCGCGATGCTCGCCCAATCCGGAGCCCCCGGGCCGCCCATGTTCTCGATCAGCGCCCGGGACTGGAAGAGCCCCGCCCCGAAGATGGGCGGGATGCCGAGCAGGAACGAGAACCGCGCCGCCTCGCCCCGCTGCAGGCCCACGATCAGGCCGCCGAGGATGGCCGACCCGGAGCGCGATGCCCCGGGGATCAGCGCCAGGGCCTGGAAGGCGCCGATCGCCATCACCCGCCAGAAGCCCAGCCCGCCGACCACGCGCTGCTGGGTGGCCCACCGCTCGGCCAGGGCGAGGGCCAGCGCCACGGCGACAAGCATTGCGCCGATCAGGTACAGGGAGCGCGCGCCTGTCTCGATGAATTCCCGGCCGGCCAGCCCCAGCACGACGATGGGAATGTTTCCCGCCGCGATGGTCCAGGCCAGCACGCCCGGCTCCCGCCATTCCGCACGGCGGGTGACGGGCCACAGGATCGCACCCGTGGCGAGGCGCCGGATATCCGCGGCGAAGTACACGAACACGGCGGCCAAGGTGCCCAGTTGGATTACCGCCGAAAACGCCGCTCCCGGATCGGGCCAACCCAGCAGGGCCGGGACGATCCGCAGGTGCGCCGTGCTGCTGATCGGGATGAACTCGGTCAGCCCCTGCACCAAGCCGAGCACGGCCGCTTGCCACCAATTCATGTCAAGGCCCGGCGGGGGCGGATTCCGCCGCTCCCGGTGGAGAGTCGACGTTCCCGAGTTCGCGCCCGGCCAGGGGCGGAAGCGATCCGCCCCGCCGCCGCTCAGGAAGCCAGGGCGACGCGATGGCTGTGTTCCTGGTGAATCCGGTGAATGGTCTTGCAATCCGCGATGATCCGGGCCAGCACGTCCGGCGTGACCGCCTGCTTGGGGTCGTCGCCGATCCCCAGCCGCGGGTTGACGTGGGTCTCGACGATCACCCCGTCGGAACCGTAGGCTGCGGCGGCCATGCAAACGTAGGGGACGTAAATGCCCTTGCCCACGGCGTGGGAAGGATCGACGATCACCGGCGCCCAGGTCTTCTCCTTGAGCAGGACGGTGATCGACTCGTCGGGGTGGTTGCGGTAGCCGTCCATGGCCGGGATGGTGCCGCGGGGGCAGAGCATCACGTTGGGATTGCCCTGGGCCACGATGTATTCCGCCGCCAGGATGAACTCGTCCAGCTTGCCCATGTGCATGCTGCGCTTGAGTAGCACTCCGTTGGGCTTGCCGGCTATCTGGCGCCCGATCTCCTTGAGCAGTCCGTAGTTCAGGGCGTTGCGGGTGCCCACCTGGAGGATGTCTACGCCGTGCTCGATGACCAGCTTGACCTGCTCGGCGTCCATTACCTCCGACACCACCGGCAGCCCGGTGCGGGCCTTTGCCTCCATCAGGATCTCCAGCCCGCGCGCGTCGCCCTGGTACGAGTGGGGGCTGGTGCGGGGTTTCCACACGCCGCCCCGCAGCATGTCGCCACCCGCTTCTTTCACCGCCTGGGCGGTCTCGTAGAACAATTCGGGATTCTTGGGGTCGATGGTGCAGTGACCCGCCACCACGGTGAAGCCCTCGCCGATCACGTTGCCGTTGAAGCGGATCTTATGGCTGGCCAGGTCGTTTTCCTTGGACATCAGCTTGTAGGGCTGCTGGATCGTGTCGACCCGCTGGATATACTCCAGCCCCTCGAGCCGCGCGATCAGCAACTCGTGCCGCTCGTCCCCGTGCATGGCGAAGACGGTGCGGTGGTCACCCACGATCGTCTGCAGCGTGATGCCGAATTCGCCCGTTACGTCGCGGAGTTCCTGCTCCTGCTCCGGGGTCAGCCGGGCTTCCTTGGGTATAATCATCGTTAGTCCTCCTGCGGTACTGGCCTCGCTAGCGCCGTCTTCCGTCTATCCGCACATCCTTCACGATCCAAGCCAATAAAAAAGGCCATGGCGCCTGGCGGCTCCCATGGCCTCGAACACCGTCTGTCGTCTGTGGTGCGTTCAGCCATCGGGCCTTCCGGTCGCCCTGCGGCCGAACCGCGCGGGCAGACCCCCTGCGGGACTACCCTGGTGTAAAGTCAACGTCACCCGGGCAGGCCGCCAAAGTAATAATAATAGAAATAGCAGCAGCGGCCCATCATAACACCCACGCTCGCGGTTTTGCCCAGTTGCACCAAAGGCTTACCCCTACGCCCAAACCCGACGCCGGTCAAGGGTATACCCGATCGCGCATCGGGTCCGCCCCTCCCCCTTACCGCCCTTCCAGCAGTCGCTCAACGTATTTGGCGAGGATGTCCACCTCGAGGTTGACCCGGCTGCCCACGGGCCGCTGGGGCAGGGCGATTTGGGCCTGGGTGTAGGCCACGAGCATGAAAGTGAAGGCTTCCGCGGTCACGTCGATCACGGTGAGGCTGGTGCCGTCCACGGCGATGAAGCCCTTGGGCGCGATGTAGCGGAGCAGCCCCTGGGGCGCGGATACGGCGAAGCGGAGGGAATCCCCGTCCGGTGTGGCGCTCTCGATGCGGCCCGTGCCGTCGATGTGGCCCTGGACGATATGGCCGTCGAAGCGCCCGTCGGCGGCCATGGCCCGCTCCACATTGACCGGATTGCCCGGCTGCAGATCGCCCAGGTTGGTGCGGGCCAGGGTCTCCGGCGCCAGACCGAAGGTGAGCCGCTCCCCGTCGATGGCCGTCACCGTGAGGCAGGCGCCGTTCACGGCGATGCTGTCCCCGAGCTTAGCGCCCCCGGCGGCCACGGCACTGGACAAGCTCAGGTGCCAGCCCCCGTCCCGCTCCTCCAGCGCCTGGACGGTGCCCACTTCCTCGACGATTCCGGTGAACATGCGGGGGCCACTCCGGTTGGGGTTTTGGGGCGCCCGGTGTCCGGCGCCGACCTCTTTCCATAATCCCCCAGCGCCGCCGGAAGCAAGCGCCGGAAAGGACCGGCTCCGCCGGTGGGTTGGGATATCCTGCGGCTATTGGGGTTAATGGGCCCGGTAATTCAATTTCTCGTATACGACTCGTCGCGCTATTTTCCGGATGGCAGGCCCCGCCGGGACTGGTAGAGTCACGGCAACCCCAGACCCCTAGCGCCGGAAGAACCGCCCGTGACCTCAGCCGCGTCCGCTTCGCTCCACAATTCTCACGCGGAACCGCCCCGCGCGGATCTGCCCGGCAATGTCCGGGCGAGCCGGCGCAGGGCGCTACTATCACGCTTGCTCGATTGGTTCGCCGAGTCACAGCGGCCGCTTCACTGGCGCGAGGGCTACAATCCCTACGCCGTGTGGATCTCGGA
>JAPUJL010000207.1 GCA_027296185.1 SAR324 cluster bacterium
CTGTGCGCCATGATGACGGTCACTCCCCGTTCGAGCGGCCGCCGCAACAGAAGCGGGTTTCCAAGGGCCTGACGATCCTCCGCGTCGACCGCCTGCTCCTCTCCCGTATGGGTGAGCAGGATCATCCCATGCCGCACCATCGTCGAATAGAAGGGGTCGATGCGCTCATCCGATGGATCGATGCCCATGGCGTTGGGCAGCCACTTCACCAACCGGACCCCCTGCTCCGCCCACTTATCGAGCTCCCGCAGCGCATCGCTGCGGTAGGGATGCACCGAAATCATCGGCACGAACCGCGCCGGGTTTTCCCGGGCGATTCCATAGACGGTGTCGTTCGGCATGAAGAATGGGGTGCGCTCCAGATCGACCGTCCCGTCTTCGCGATAGTGCTTGTCGAAGGCCATGATCGCGTACCGGCCCTGCGGGATGTGCCGAATCAGCGCGCGGAGCCGCGCCAGGTATTGAGCATCGGCCTCGCTGTCGTCTTCGATCCCCGCGGCGCTTTTATAGATTGAGGTGCGGATGTAGTCGAATGGGTGCCACAGAGACTCCAGCCGCGGGTTGATAAACGCTCCGGAGCCGCTCGACCCCAAACCGATGAGGTGAACGTGGAAATCCAAGAGCCGCGCCGGATCCACATTCCGGAATGCATCGGCGATCAGCGCTTCGGCCTCGGCGCCGATATTTCCCGCCAGGTCCTCCGGTCCGCCGGCAAAGTCGCCGCCGAGCTTGTCGGTCAGCTTGGAGCAGGAAATGGCGAGGACAAGGCAGATCAAGAGCAGCCTGACCGCCCAATCGGCCGCCCGCAGCGCTCCGAGTTTCGTTTTGGCCATGGGATTTCCAGAAAATCGCCCGGCACCGTTCAGGGTCCGGCCGCCCCATCCGGCGCCGATTCAACGGTCCGGAGACAGGGGAGATAGCCTTCCGGACGCTGACGGCTGCTGGGCCGGCAGCTGCGCCGGGTAGCCGATTCCGCGCGGTGCGAGCCTCGAGGAGCGAGGCGGGGCCAACTCGCCAGAGCGTGAGCGTTGCCGGTGAAAACGGCGGGCCGTGGCTTCATCCCCACACCGCCTCGGCGGTCTCCACAACGACCCGGAGCTTCCGCGACTGCTCCTCCGCCGACAGCCGATTCCCCAGGATGGAAGTGGCGAACCCGCATTGGGGGCTAATGGCGAGCCGGTCCAATGGAAAATAGCGGCTCGCCTCGCGAACGCGATCGGAGAGCTCGGCAACCGTCTCGCGGCGCCCCGACTTGGTGGTGACGAGTCCCAACACGACCCATTTATCCTCGGGCACCTGGCGCAACGGTTCGAACGATCCGGATCGGGAATCGTCGTACTCCAGCATCAACCGGTGCGCGTGGATGCCCTTGAAGATCGCGGCGGCCAACGATTCGTAGCCGCCCTCCACCAGCCAGCGGCTGTCCTGATTGCCTCTGCACAGGTGGAAGGCGAACGTGACGTCCGGGTGTGCGCCGATCACGGCGTTGTCCATCTCGATCCCTCGAGACAGCCAGGTTTCGCCGCTCCAGCCGAGGCTCTCGTAATACGCGCTCGTCGAGGGATTGAGCATGGCCGTGTAATGGGGGGCATCCAATTGAATATAGGCCGCTCCCAGCCGCACCAGCTCGGTCACCTCGTCACGCAGGATGTCCACCACGTCCGCCAAATAGGCGTCGAGGCTGGGGTAGGCCCCAAGGGATCGCTTCGGCGACCAGAAGTTGGCCCACAGGCTGGGGCTGGGGAGCGTGACTTTCGGCACCCGGCGAGTGCGGCTGCGCAGGTAAGTGAATTCCTCGGCGCACAGATGCCGCTTGCGCTCGAGCTTGTGCACGACGCCCAGATTCGGGGGCCGCCGGCGCGTAACGTCACCGGCCGCAGAATCCCCATGCCAGGCGCCCCAGAGAAACGCATCCAGATCGTATTCGCCGAACCCCGCGACGGCTTCCGGCAACTGGGACTGGAACGAGAGCCGGCGCAGCTCGCCGTCGGTAACGATCTCCAGGCCGGCATCCTCTTGAATCGCCACGGCATCGTCGACGGCGCGGTCTTCGATCGCCTTGAATGCCGCTGGGGCGATCCGGCCCGCCGCGAGCGCTTCCCGCGCCTCCAGTAGCCCGGTGGGCCGCAACAGGCTGCCGACCACATCCGCGTGCGCGTCGATCAAAGCCGGGTCTCCCTGGTCCCCATCGATTGGCAATTCAACTCGGACGCGGCCGCCTCTCGCGCAACGGCCGGTCCGTTCCGGTCGTCAAGTCTCCGGCAGCGGCCCGTCCCCCATCGCTGGTCCAAGTCAGTCTCAGCATAATCGCGTCAACCGCCGCAAACCGAAGCGGCTCCTATCGCACTTCGCTCGGCCGAAGCCGGATCTTTGCCGGCGCTTGCAGGTCCGGCACAATCCCCTGAAACCCTTCCGCGTGTGAGACGCGATCCCCGGTTTCCGCGCCTGTTCGGTCCGCCCGGTCAACTCCCCACTTGCGCACAAAAGGTGGGGCTCTGCAGCGCACAACGAAATGGACTCCGCTTTCTAATTCGTGGTAACCAGAGTTCGAAAAGGTTACGGGGTCGAGTATGCGGCTCCGTGGGGAACTACGTCCGCTTAACGTAAAATGGTAACGATGAAACTTCTTAGACTATCCTTTCGCCTGACGATCCTCTCGT